>SKRE01000072.1 GCA_007118655.1 Clostridiales bacterium
GCCATATGGGCAATCCGGAAGGTTTTTTCCTTTAAATCTCCATATCCGTTGGAGATGGCATATCCCCGTTCCCCAAGCTTTTGATTCAATTCCTTCACACTGATGCCCTTGGTATTCTTAACCGTGGTCAGGGTATTGGATGCATATTGCTCCTCCGCAAAGAGTTCAAAATGTTTCTTCGCCCAGGCCCGCACGTAATCCGCCATTTCCTGGTGTCGATTAAACCGGTTTTCCAGCCCTTCTTTGTTTAAGATCTTGTCCAGCTGATAATCCAGGGCGAACATATGGGATAGGGACGGGGTGGAAGGATATTGATAATCTTTCTTTTGTATGGTCTTGTACAGTTTCAATAAATCCAGATAGTATCCCCGATGGGTCACTTCCTTCGCCCGTTCCACAGCCTTTTGGGAAAAGGATGCGATGGCCAGGCCGGGAGGCAGTCCTAAGCATTTTTGGGTTGAGGTGATGCCGATATCCACGCCCCATTCATCATAGGGAATCTTCACCCCTCCGAGGGAACTGACCGTATCCAATGCAAATACCACGTCGGGATATTTTTTAATCACATCGGATATTTCCTTTACGGGATTCATAATCCCGGTGGAGGTTTCATTATGGGTGATGGTTACCAAGTCGTATTTCCCTGTGGCCAGGGCGTTATCCACCATCTCCGGAGTGGTGGGCTTACCCATTTCCGATTCAAATAAATCCGCGGGCACATTATTGGACTCCGCCAGTTCATACCAACGATTTCCAAAAGCCCCTACGGAAAATACCGCCGCCCGTTTTTTCGTTCCCGAACGGACCGCTCCTTCCATTAGGCCGGTTCCCGATGTGGTGGAAAGGAGAATTTCTTCCTTTGTAAACATCACCTTTCTCATTTTATCCGAAATGCCTCTTTGAAGCTCCGATGCGTCCTTGGTTCTATGGCCGATCATCTGGGTCCCCATTTTTTCCAATACGTCCGGGGATACCGTCACCGGTCCCGGAATAAACAGCTTCTTTTGCAACTTCTTTTCCATGTGCTTTTCCTCCTTTTAATTCATCTTTTTGAATTACTTATATATTGTAATTCCGGTGAAATTCCCCTTCACCGTCGGTTAAACTATTCTTATCGCTGCTTTGGAAAGCTTGCGGCGGATCCTCTACATCTTCTAACAATATATTATTACCCATAAATGCCTGTTTTAAAATATATAACGATAGTTATTTTCAGTTAGTAATTTTCCGGGAGGATTCTCAGCAGTCTTCGGCATCGAAAACCGGCTGAAAATACGCGAAAAAAAACACAGAGCCGTTGATTTGCTCTGTGTTAAGGTACGGGTGTTTTATTAAAATTCAATTCCTCCGAGGAATGCCTGCAGTCTCGGATTTTTAGGATTCTCAAATAGCTTTGCCGGGGTTCCGGTTTCTTCAATAACCCCGTCATTTAAGTAGATCACTTTGTCCGCCACTTCCCGGGCAAAGCCCATTTCATGGGTGACGATGATCATGGTCATGCCCTCCTGGGCCAAATCCTTCATGACTCCCAGCACCTCACCCACAAGTTCCGGGTCCAGGGCGGAGGTGGGCTCATCAAAGAGCATCACCTTCGGCTCCATGGCCAGGGCCCTGGCAATGGCAACCCGCTGCTGCTGCCCTCCGGAAAGCATGGCGGGGTATTCCGTTTCCTTATCGGAAAGTCCGACTTTTTCCAAAAGTTTTAAGGCAAGGGCTCTCGCCTCTTCCTTTTCCATACCCTTGACGGTGACCGGGCCTTCCATCACATTTTCGACGGCGGTTTTATGGGGAAAAAGGTGAAAACGCTGAAACACCATTCCCACTTTTTGACGCATGGCATTAATGGCCTTGGGGGTTTCTTCTACTTTTTCCCCTTCGATCAAAATATCTCCCTGATTCTTTTTCTCCAGATAATTAATGCAACGAAGAAGGGTGCTTTTTCCGGAACCGCTGGATCCGATCATACACACAACTTCCCCCTCGTTAACGGTCATGTTGATTCCCTTTAATACTTCCAGTTCCCCGAAGTATTTGTGGAGATTTCTGGTTTCAATCATGGGGGTTGTCTTATCTGCTGTGGTCTTATCTGCTGCTTTATTTTTATCGCTCATATACTTTCAGCCTCTTTTCCAATCTCAGCAGTGCTTTGCTCAGAATCGTGGTAATCAGCATATAGTACAGTCCCGCCACAAAGAATATGGGCCAGGGATTAAAGGTTGCCGCTACATACTGTCTTGTAAGCATTAAGGTTTCCGTAATGGTGATGGCACTGGCTAAAGATGAATCTTTAATCGCAATAATAAACTGGTTCCCCAAGGAGGGGACCGATCGCTTAAATGCCTGGGGCAGGGTGATCCGTTTCATGGCCTGCCATTTATTCATTCCCAGGGAAATTGCCGCTTCCCGCTGACCGATATCAATGGATTCGATGGCTCCCCGGAAGATCTCGCTGATATAGGCTCCGCTGTGAAAGGCAAGACCGATGGCCGCGGAAATAAACGGCGAAAAGGTAATGCCGATCTCCGGCAGGGCGTTAAAGATAAAGATCAATTGCAGCAGTAAGGGAGTTCCCCGTACAATGCTGATATATGCGTCAATTATTTTTTCCAGGGGTGTGATCTTGGTCATCTTAAACAGGGTTGCCGTAAGTCCAAAGACCGTTCCGAGGACAATGGACAGCACCGATAGCTGCAAAGTCATAATCACTCCGGGAATAAACCGGGGGATATAGATAAAGACTACTTCAAAAAATTCCTGCATATTTTGTATAAATTCACTTAGTAACTCCAAGTTATGTCCTCCTACTGTTGATCTTCTAAGATGTTGGTGCCAAACCATTTTTCACTGATTTCAGCATAGGTTCCATCTTCTTTAATGGCATCCAGGGCTTCATTCAAGGCCTCTCTTAAGGAATCGTCCTCTTGTCGAAGGGCAATGGCAATTTCTTCAACATACAGGGGATCACCAATAGGCTTTAGGGGCATATCATATTCTTCAATAGCATTAAGACCTACTAAAACTGCAGTTACTAAACCGTCGGATCTCCCTTGATCCACGGCCCGCATATTGTCTACATCACTTTCGAACTGAAGGATATTTCCGATGCCTTCTACTTCTTCCTCTAAGTAATTATGAAAAGTCGTCCCTGTAACAATACCGACTTCGGGACTGTCATAATCAAATAGGCTTTCCTCTGTGGCATCTTCATGTCCAAAGAACTGTGCTCCGTCATAATAGTAGGGGTCTGAAAAACTTACTTGCTCTTGTCGCTCTTCGGTAATTGCCATAGATCCGATAATGCTGTCAAATCGACCGTTATTCAGTCCGGTAATGATACCGTCCCACGTCACCGTGATCCCTACCGCCTCTACTCCAAGCTCATTGGCCAGTGCATTGGCAATATCAATATCAAATCCCGCAAGGTCTCCGGTATCATCAATATAGTTGAACGGAGGATAGGCTCCCGTCATGGCGAAAGTAAACTCGCCTCTTTCCATGATAACGTCTAATGTGTCCTGTTCCAAGGCTTGTTCCGCTTCCTCTCCGGTCAGTTCTTCACCTTCTGCTACGCCGTCATCGTCGCCACATCCTATAAGGAATAGGGCGGTTAAAATCATTATAAATACAGTTATTTTCTTTAACATGTTCAAACCTCCTAGTTTTTTTGTTGGTTTTTAGACCAGATCTGCTCAGCTTCATGGAAGCCTTTTTATTCTCAGATATTATAAATCATACCCTAAAGTGAATA
>SKRE01000127.1 GCA_007118655.1 Clostridiales bacterium
ATCATGGATCCGTAAAATACCCGTCTTCCCTGCCGCTCATTGCCCACACACCGGGCCATTAACGGGGACTGGGTTGCATGAAATCCGCTGATGGCTCCGCAGGCAATGGTAATAAATAATAAGGGCCAAACCGAAAGGTCTCCGGGATGGATATTCTCCATGGTCAGCGGCGGAAGCTGATATCCTTGAAACAGCAGCATTCCTGCGATTCCCACCGCCATAATAATTAAGGTGGCTCCGAAAACCGGATAAATCTTGCCAATGATTTTATCCACGGGAAGAATCGTTGCCAAAAAGTAATATACCAAAATAATTCCGAGCCATACTTGATAGGACCCGATGCTTAAAAAGCTTAAGTCCCCTAATAACAGTGCCGGTCCCGTCATAAAAACCGTACCCACCAGCACGAGGAGTACCACGGAAAACACCCGCATAAACTGTTTGGCTCCGCCTCCAAGATATTTCCCCACAATCTCTGCAATGGAGCTTCCTCCGTTACGAATGGACAGCATTCCGGAAAAGTAATCGTGCACGCCCCCGGCAAAAATACTGCCCAGAACAATCCAAATAAATGCCTGGGGTCCCCAAAGAGCCCCGGCAATGGCACCATAAATCGGACCGAGCCCTGCAATATTTAAAAACTGAATCAAAAATATTTTGTACCAGGGCATTTCAATAAAATCCACGCCGTCGGCCATTTCCAGCGCCGGTGTTTCCCGGGCTTCGTTAATGCCGAAAACCCGTTCTACAAATTTTCCGTAAACCACATATCCCGTAACCAGTACCGCAATGGCGATAAATAATAACGTCATCAAAAAACCTCCTTCAATAATAGTCTGCTAATAATCTAACTAACCCTATTATATAAAGAAGGTCCGGTTGAATATTGGAAAAATTCCTATCCCGTCGATTATTCCGGTTAAATGGTCGAAATCTTCGCTTCAACGGATATCAGTTGTGAATTCCCATTCGTTTTTTAAAGGCTTTGGTATTGCTGCGGCTAATCGGTACCTTCGCCTCCTCGATCCCCCGCATTTTTAACTGCAGTGCATGATTAAACCAATATATCACCTCTTCAATCTCTTCCAGATTCACTAAAAAACTCCGATGACTGCGAAAAAACAAGTTCTCGGGAAGCTGGGTTTCCCACTCCCGCAAACTCAGATTTGACAAAAACACGCCCTTGATGGTGGTAACCTTGGTATTTCTTCCTTCGGTTTCAATAAATGCGATTTCCGATGGATCAAATACATACAGCCGATCCTCTTTTTCCAATGTAATCTTTTGTATTCGGTGATCCTCTTCTAAATGCTTTTGAAGCAATGCTTCTACCGAGGCTAAGGCGCTTTCCCCTTTCCCCGTTTTCCCTTCCTCTGAGGGTTCTTCCGCTTCAAGCTTTTCCAGGGTTTTTTGAAAACGTTCTTCTTCCAAGGGTTTTAATAAATAACTGACCGCAGCGTAGTCAAAGGCTTCGACGGCATATTGATCAAAGGCCGTGACAAAAACGATCTTTGTGTGAAGTTTTTTTTCAAGCATTTCCCTTGCCACATCTAAACCGGTGAGATCCTGCAGCTGGATATCCAAAAACACCACATCAAAGTATCCCGTGTTTAATTTCTCTAAGGCTTCTTCCCCGCTTCCGGCCTCCTGAATTTCATGGGGGTTTCTGCTGTATTCCTTTAATAAACTTGCCACCTGTTTTCTTGCAGGCATTTCATCATCAACAATAAGGATCTTCATAGCTTTTCCTCCTTAGTTACGGGACGGCGACGGGAATTCTTATTTCCACCGTTGTCCCGGTTCCTTCCCGGCTATGGACGATTAAACCATAGCCCTCCCCATACAAGTTTACCAACCGCTTATGAACATTCATCAGACCTACGGAATTTTGCTCTCTTTGCTCTTTAAAGAGGTTTCCCAAAACTTCTTCAGCCATCCCCAGGCCATTGTCCTGAATTTCCACCACACATTCCTTCACGTTTTCCCTGGAGCGTATGGTGATGACTCCCCCCTCTTTTTTCGGAAGAATCCCATGGATTACCGCATTTTCTACAATGGGCTGTAGAATCAGGGGGGGCAGCTTCACTTTATGCTCTCTTTGCAATTGGAAATCCACCTGCAGCCGATCGCCGAAGCGGGCTTCTTCGATTTCCAAATAGGATTTTATATGGTCAATCTCTGTGGAAAAATCCACAAAATCTTCTTGAATGCTTAAACTTTTCCGAAACAGCGTAGCCAAGGAAGTCAGTAAAAGCTTGGCTTTTTTTCCGTCAATGATCATAAAGGACTGGATCGTATTGATGGCATTAAAAAGAAAGTGGGGATTGATTTGGGCTTGTAGGGTTTTCAGCTCCGCATCCACCAACAGTTTTTCCTGGGCAGCCACTTTGCTGACCTCAATTTGGGTGGAGAATAACTGCCCCAGTCCCAGGGCCAGTTCCTCATCCAGATGGGTGATATTGTATTCTTCGCTTTTATAAATCTTTAAGGTCCCCACGGTTTTTTTCTGTTCCTTCAGGGGAACGATGATGGCGGATTTCAACGGACAGCCCTTTTCCGCACAGTAAATGCCTCGGCTTTGGTTAATAATTTGATGTTTTCCGCTGGCAATCACCTCTTTGGTAGCCATTGTCCGAAGGGGCTCCATCCCTATATGATGATCCTCTCCCAGGCCTTTGTGGGCTAAGATTTCTCTTTCGTTGGTAATGGCCACCGCTCCCGCATCTGCAATTTCGTAGATAATGGCTACCACATTTTTTGCCACCTCCGGGGTCAGTCCCTGGCGAAAGTAAGGCATGGTCAGGTTCGCAATTTTTAACGCTTTTTCTGCCTGTCCCGCGGCAATCCGTTCCTGCTCCTTATAGATATTCTCAAGAATTCCTACAAACAGGGCAATACCAACGGCATTTACAAATACCATGGGTACCAGAATAATCTGTACAAGGGCTAAGGCGTCGGCAAAGGGCCGTGCCACCAATAGAATAATACCCATCTGCACAATTTCTGCAACAACCCCGATCCCCAGGGCATAGATCCATTTGTTCTTCTTATGTTTTATATAGTAATAAAAATATCCTCCGATCATCCCCTCAACCATCGTGGAAATTCCGCAGGCTACCGCGGTAAATCCGCCGATATCAATTAAATAGCGGTGTCCTCCGGCAATTACTGCGGCCCCGATACCTACGAAGGGGCCTCCAAGCAAAGCGCCGACCATGACCCCCACTACCCGGGTGTTGGCTAAGGCTCCCTGGACCGGCACACTGGAGTAGGTTCCCAGGATCCCGATGGTTCCGAAAATTATGGCTAAAAAGAACTTCTCCTTCAGATTTGCGTTCTTTTTAATCAAGAGCTTTTTAAAGATCCCTATTTTCGAAATAATTACCGCTAATATAATTATAATTCCCAGTTTATTTATTAATGCTCCGATCATTTCGACAACCATTTCCTCACCATCCTTGAGCTTTAATTATATAATATTTTCTTCCGGGACACAAAAATTATCCCCCGGGGGATTTCCGGGACTGTTTAAAATTCAAATTTGGAGGTATAAATATAACAGATCGATTCATAATAATGATGCCAGTGATTTTTTAAGGAACTCCAGTAAAGGCAACTGCTGCTCATTATTTTACATCTGTTTTTTCCTTGAAAAACTCTAAAATTCCCAATAAATCCTAATAAAATGTTTGAAGCAGGAAAATCGTGGTATATCTAAATAAGATTA
>SKRE01000083.1 GCA_007118655.1 Clostridiales bacterium
CTGCTTCATGAAATGAAAAAACAAAAGAGCACCTACGGACTGGCCACCCTTTGCATCGGCGGAGGAATGGGAACCAGCTTAATCGTAAAAATGTAAGAATAGTGAACAGCTTTTTTACGAAACAGCATATCTTTGGTATAATAAAGTGGATAGGGATTCTTCCTATCCGCTTTTTTTAGAAACGTGAACGTACAATTCCTTATAATTCATAAATACCAACCATGGCGAGGTGAAAAACATGACCACAGGTTCTTTTAGCAATCCCGATAAAGACATCAATGAAATGCTGGATTTATATCGAAACATTTTTAATCATATCTTTAACTGGGTAGTGGTGGTGGACACCGAAGGCCGGGTGATTCTCCTGAATAAAGCCTACTGCGACTTTTTAGGGGTGGAGCAGGACGAAGCCATCGGTAAACATGTCACCGAGGTCATTGAAAATACCCGGATGCACATTGTGGTAAAAAATCAGAAGGAAGAGATCGGAGAATTCCAGAAGATTAAAGGAAACACCATGGTGGCCAACCGCATCCCGATTTTTAAAGAGGGCAAACTCATCGGCGCCGTAGGCACCGTTGTGTTTAAAGACCTGGTGGAGATGGAATCCTACGTAAAACGGGTACGGGATATGGAAAAGGAAATTCAGTTTTACCAGGAGGAATTTAAAAAGATGACTTCCGGTTACACCATAGAAGACATCATTGGCGACAGCCCGGAAATTGAATTTGTTAAGGATATGATTCGAAAGGTTGCCGCCACGAAATCCAATGTGCTCCTGGAAGGGGAATCCGGTACTGGAAAAGAACTGGTTGCCCAGTCCATTCACCATCTCAGCCCCCGGGGGGATTTCCCCTTAATTAAAGTCAACTGCGCCGCCATTCCCGGAGAGCTCTTGGAATCCGAACTCTTCGGCTATGAGCACGGGGCCTTTACCGGTTCAAAAAAAGGGGGCAAACTGGGAAAGCTGGAAATGGCCAACAACAGTACCATTCTCCTCGATGAAATCGGAGATATGCCCATGAGTATGCAGGTAAAGCTCCTTCGGGCGATTCAGGAAAAAGAAATCGAGCGGGTGGGCGGTGTTCGGAGCAAGAAGCTGGACTTTCGAATCATTGCCTCCAGCAACAAAAACCTAAAAGAACTTGTGGCAAAACAGCAGTTTCGGGAGGACTTGTATTACCGCTTAAACGTGGTAAAAATCACCCTCCCTGCCCTTCGGAGCCGGGCAAGCGATATCGAGGTGATTGCCCGGTACCTGATTAAAAAACTCTCCAAGGATCTGGGTCTCGGAATTACCGAGGTAACCCCGAAAGCCATGTGGGTTCTGAAAAAATACAGCTGGCCCGGCAATATCCGGGAACTCTCCAATGTGATAGAGCGGGCCCTGAATCTTATGGACAGCGAGGGACGTATTGATACGGAACATCTGCCCCCCTATCTTCGGGAAAGTTCTCCCTCCTTCGGCCTGGATCAGGGCCTGAATCTAAAGGACCGGGTCCAAAAAGTGGAGCGGGAAGCCATTAAGCGGGCTCTGTCCAAAACCAAGCACAATAAGCTGGAAGCGGCGAAAATCCTGGGAATCAGCCGTACAAGCCTATATAAAAAAATGGAAGAATACGGACTGTAACCAATCCGTGTAAACATCCTGTACAGTGTGCAGAATGTTTACACGGATTTTTTCTATTTTCAGCATCGGCTGTGTTTGCCTATACGTAACAAAATTCGACATAATTCGTGAATTTTCAGACTTGAATCTTGTTTTATGTTCATAATCTGTACATTCCGTTAAAAAATACCCAAAGAAGTTTCCCTATTTTGGAAGGTTTTGGAAGGTTTTTTATTGAGTATTCAGTTTTTATTCTTTATTTTTTGGAATATTGTAAGATATTCTTATAAATCCACCCGCCCTTAGAAGGTTTCTTACTTTTATATAAAATTTTTATTATTTCGTCGATTTTTTTTGGTTTTTTCCATAAACATAAAAAAAGTGGCACGACCCTTGCTTCATATATAAGTGTCAAACAATTCTATAATAATTAACTAATAATACTTTAGGAGGTATCATATGCCCAAATTTACAAGCGCAAAAGAAGCCGTTTCCTGCATTGAATCCAATGCTACGCTGGCAACCGCAGGATTTGTTGGAAATGCTGTTCCCGAGGAGCTGGAAATTGCCTTAGAGGAACATTTCCTGGAAACCGGAAAGCCCCAAAACCTGACGTTGGTTTACGCTGCGGGACAGGGCGACGGAAAAGACCGAGGCCTCAACCATCTAGGCCACGAGGGTTTGTTAAAGCGAGTAGTGGGAGGCCACTGGGGTCTTGTACCAAAGATCCAGAAACTTGCCTTAGCCAATAAAGTAGAAGCCTACAACTTCCCTCAAGGCACCATTTCTCATTTATTCAGAGATATCGCCGCCAACAAACCGGGAACCATTACCAAGGTGGGACTGAAAACCTTTGTGGACCCCCGTTTGGATGGTGGAAAACTGAACGAATGCACCAAGGAGGATTTAGTGGAATTAATGGAAATCCACGGGGAGGAATACCTGCTGTATAAAGCCTTCCCTATCGATTACGCCTTAATTCGAGGAACCTACGCCGATGAAAACGGAAACGTTACCATGGAAAAAGAAGCGGGTTCCCTAGAAGTATTATCCATTGCCCAAGCTGTTAAAAATTCCGGAGGAAAAGTTATCGTTCAAGTGGAACAGGTTGTTAAAGCCGGGACCCTTGATCCTCGACTGGTGAAAGTTCCCGGAATTTATACAGACTACATTGTGGAGACGGTGGACATGAAGAACCATATGCAGACCTTCGCCGAGCAATACAATGAAAGTTATACAGGAAACATCCAGGTACCGGTGACCTCCGTAAAACCTATGGCACTGGATCCACGTAAGATCATTGCCAGAAGAGCCGCCATGGAACTGATTCCTCAAGCTATTGTAAACTTGGGAATTGGAATGCCTGAAGGCGTCTCTTCTGTAGCCAATGAAGAGGGTGTGGGAGAAGAAATGATCCTCACCGTAGAGCCCGGTCCGATTGGCGGAATCCCCGCCGGCGGTTTAAGTTTCGGAGCGGCAACCAATCCCCAGGCAATTATTGATCAGCCGAATCAATTTGACTTTTACGACGGCGGCGGACTGGATGTAGCCTTCCTAGGCCTTGCCCAGTGCGACCGAATCGGGAATATTAATGTGAGCAAGTTCGGACCCAAGATTGCCGGTGCCGGGGGCTTCATTAATATTACTCAAAATGCGAAAAAAGTAATCTTCTGCGGGACCTTTACCGCCGGTGGCTTCAAAGCGGAAGCAGTGGACGGGAAATTAAAGATTACCCAGGAAGGCAAATCCGTAAAGTTTGTGAAAGACGTTGAACACGTCACCTTTAGTGGAGAGTTCGCAACGGAGAAAAATCAGCCGGTGATCTATATTACTGAGCGGGCCGTCTTTGAACTGAAGGACAAGAGCTTAGTACTGACAGAGATCGCTCCGGGAATGAATCTGGAAACCGATGTGCTGGCTTATATGGATTTCAAACCCGTTATTTCCGATGACTTAAAGGAAATGGACGCCAGAATCTTTAAACCGGAAAAAATGAATTTAAAACTCAGTCCTACATTATAGACACCATACGCAAGGCATTGCATCTCATCTGTTGACAGAAAA
>SKRE01000142.1 GCA_007118655.1 Clostridiales bacterium
CTTCAAATTCTTCAACTTCTTCAATTTCTTCATCATCGCCATTATTATTAGTATCCTCCTGAGCATCTTCAGGCGTTTCTGTAATTTCTTCCCCATTATCATCTCCTCCTATCGATGCAAAAATCCTAAAAAACCAACACTTCACCACGGCAAAACCCTTTCCCATTTGCATGACAAAATACATTTGATTTTTATAATCGAATATTCCATTTCATTCTACCATTCCCAAATATTTCACGCAATATAATTATCAGTATTTTCGTGTTTTTCAGTTAAATCCAGAAGCTACTCTTTTTCCCTATCTGCTGATCACACAATAAAAGCATTTTTTCCCTTCGAAGGGTTTGTTTTCAACCCTCCCACGATGAGCAAGCGGACAAAAAAAAAGCCCCTGGCTACTTCATTTCCCTTATTCAGGATCTCTTATAGGGGAGCATGAAAGAAATTTATTAGATTTTCTCTGTGAACACTGTTTCTTTCAGAAAATTTTCATCCCATGCTTCGATCACTTGCATGTCCGGACTTAAACAGTAAAAGCCAAGGGTGATATTATTAGAAAGATCGTATTTGACATACATACGGCCCTTCAGTTCAATCAAAGGAAAATTCTCGGTTTTTGATTCAGTAAGGTTCTTCGGGGGCTTTCCATACTGAATATAGTTCTGCCGTTTCTCTTGATATTGATGATAAACACCATTTGTTTCAATGATCCCATCGACTTTATACCAGCCTTCCTCATCAAACAGCCGGACCTTCTCTGTGTTGATAACTGCAATATCAAAGTGAGGGTTTTTCTTTCCCAGGTCCACAAGGACCAACCGGGTAAGGTCATACTCCAAAACCTGAACCAGTTCATCCAAATAAAGTTCTTTTCCTAAAAACCCGAAGGGTTCCCCGGAAACCCGACGCACCCCGTACACTCCATAAAAGCTGGTGTAGTAAGAACTCTCGGGATCATAAACGCTCGATCGCCTTTCAAACAAAGGAAAATTTCCGAAATTGTACAGAATCGTAAGACGTACTTCCTCACCGATAAACCTGGAAAATCCCGGATCTCCGTTGTGGGTCATTACAAAAGGGTACCAGTCTTCTTCTTTTGTGCTTTTTCCCCCGGGAATGGTTATCTTCAAACCCTCTTCATAAAATACCGACTGCCGGTATTCATACAAGCTGAGGGTTTTCATAACCACCCGGCTTCTAATTGCGGGAAAACTTAAAATTAAGGATAACAGGATGATGAGCCCGATTAGGATTGTCCATACTGCTTTGTATTTGACCTTTTCCATGGGACCGCACCTCCGTCTATGTGATTCGAGTATATTGCCCTTGATATTTCAACGACTTATTTGCCTTTTTCAACTCCCGAAAAGTGTCTTACCGAATATACTCTCTTTTCATGGAATGCTCTTCATAGATGGTCTTTAATCCCTCATAGAAAGGTGCTGCGTTTAAGATTATCCCCTTATGTTTTTCCCCTTCAATGTGATAACTTTTAATGTTTGGAAAACGGTCTTGATAATCTTTCAGATTCGTTTCCCAGATTTCGTCCTTTGTGCCGATTACTTGATACATGGGCAGATCCAAGGTGAAAGCATTCCCAATTCCGTTGTTTTCCTTATCCAGCGTGGAGGCGTTTTGAAGCATCAGGCTCTCCATCTGTGCAGGATCGGTTTTTTTTATGGCATCCATAAAATATTTGGTGAGTTCCCGGTTGCTTTTAAGATCATAGACCCCTTCAAAATCCGGATACTCCATCGGAAGCTTTCCAAGATTTTTCTTGTAAAAACTCTTTGTGATTTTTTCAAGCAATCCGTGACGATACAAAAACCCTTGAACCCCTTTTACATCCTTTAACGACGGAGAGGAGGCCATAAGGATGACTTCATCGATACGGTCATCCATGCCTGCGAGCTCCAACGCAATGGGTCCGCCGTAAGAGATACCGATTGCCGTAATCTTCTCAGTGATGCCCAGGGTGTCCAGAAGTCCCTTCATATCCTTTGCATGATCCCTTAATAGGAGTTTTCCCTTGAGAGGCGTGCTGAGTCCCTCACCCCTTCGATCGGGAAGAATCACTTTGTTAAACAGACCTTGCTCAATCAGCCATTTCCCGGGACGGAGGAGCATGGTGTGATTTCCCCCGGATCCTCCACCATGGATGTAAATGGCGGTTTTCTCTTGTCCTCCGGTTGGATTACCCTTGATGCCGGTAATAATTCGGGTGTACAACTGAACATCCTCTGCAATCTGGTAATGCTCCAGTTCCTCATAATATTTCACAGACCCTGACAGTTTTAGACTCACTTTCCATCCTCCTTCATTTTTCTTTCATTTTACCTTTTTTTCATAATTGGAATAACCGTCTTAAGGCTGATTCCGCTCCATCCTAGAGGCGGTTTTGTAGACATTCGCAGCTGTGCACCACTGCCGTTGTTCCGGATGAATTGGATAGATGAAAAGGTGGGATAAACTGCTTAAGCGCTCATCATTGGAGATATTACAGGACGGTTAGGAGTGGCCCCTGCAATTAGGGACAGCGGACCTGTCCCTACGTCCCTTCAAAAGAATCGTCTTCAGTGAGTCCTGCTTATTTTTTAATAAAATAGAATTCTGTATTAGTCCCCGCGCCAATATAGGTCAAAAGCAATCTTCCCTGATCTAATAACTCGATGTCATACACGATAATCTCATCACTTTCCACAACTGTCATTTTCCCGCTTTCATAATCTTCCTCCAATGCCAAGGTGACAATAGTACAAGCATTTTCCGATCCCCGCTCTTCTATTTCGATAATCCTTTCTCTGGGAAAAAATTCAGAACCGGGATAACCAAAACGAATATACTCAATCTCTTCATCATAATTACTCAAGGCATCCGCTTCTACCCTGCCTACGTCTAGGATTAAAGTGTCCTCACTGGTTCCCTCTTCAGTTTCCCAAATACCGTAAAATATTTGCAAGTTTAATTCACCAGCGACGGCCTCTTCAGCTTTTTCATTTTCATGGTCAACTGCCTCCTCTTCCTCAATCATTACCTCTTCTCCGTTTTCCTGGCCACATCCGATTAACAGGATGAGGACTAATACCCCCCCTAATATCACTAGCATTTTTGATTTTTTCATCTTCAATTCCCCCACTCTTTCATCCTTATCACTTTAACCTTCCGCCCCTTTATATACTGCTTAGTTAATGCACTTTTTACACGTCCATGAATATGCCTATATGGATGAAAAAAATCGCCTAAGCAGTTTTATGGATCCACTTAGGCGATGAATAGACTTATAATTTTCCGTATTATTTAATTGATCTCTTATCAGTTATTATTTACCCGGAATCCCAATTTTGAAACAACTTAAACCCTCTCGCGGGGATGATTATCTTGTTGGTTTTTCAAGCAATTACACCTTTGATTTCATCGGCATTTTTTCTATCATAACAGCCAAGAGGACTCCCTCCTCAAAACGCCTGTTGTGAATTTACTATAAAATTATATCTCTTTTGGTATTAAACGGCATAGCTTACAATCAAAATAATAAACTCTGTGAACTATTTTCCGCAATTTTTTTCAAAATCATAAAAATAGATTCTCTGCTCATATAATGTTCCTTTCAGTTGATTTAGCCGTGCTTTCGCAGAACGCTACTCCATCACTTTAATGTTTTGGACAAATTCCGCATTCATCAGCTCAATGCCTTTTCTGGTTTCCAGCTCGATCCAATTTTCTTTAACATCCAAAACCTTACCCGAAGTGGTACTTCCATAGGACCCTGTGGTAATTTTGCATACCTTCCCGATGTACTTCTTAATCATTTCATGACTCAATTTACTCATCCTCCTTCTCTTTATATTGTGTTTTGCTGCTAGCGCCTGCATTTGATTTTGCTGGGGAATAATAATAAACAGCAGAATAAAAATCGGCATGTATATGGCAATCCATATTGCCGGGCTCATAAAAATCCCTCCTTTATTAGGAAACTTCCTTCTTTTTTAAGTTGCTGAAGCAAACCAGCCCTCCTGCCACTAGAGACAAGAAAAAAGGAACGCCAAAAGGACTGGTTTGCGTAGTACTTTCCGTTATGATGACTTCTTTTAGTATATCAATATTCATACCATATCCAAATATTTGACTGAATAACTTAAGACTCTACCGAACTGTTGAATACTCGACTCCGGAAAGTAGTGGTTCAAAATGACAGGTAATACCATCATCACCCCGCCAAAGATCAAGAGTCCTTTTGCCAGTAATCGGAGTCTTCTTGGTAAATTTGTGATAATCATAAAAGCGATGCTTCCTACAAGCAGCATAAACACGGATGCTATAATAATTCCTTCGATGTTCATTTATAGTCCTCCTCCCATCTACCCTTGAAATGTATAAGGAGACGATGATTCTAATAATCGTTCAACGCCGTCATCAAAATATGGCATACGCTCGCTTGCTTCTTCGATATTGAGCCAAAAGTCTACTTACATCGAACATAACCTTTTCTCCCTTCACTCTTACTCTTTTATTTAATACAGCGAAATTTACTCCGCAGTATTATTCACAAAATTCACCTTATATTGCCATTCTCCGTATTTTTGCTCGTTGTCCGTAATTGTACCTTCCATAAGGGTAATGCGCAAAACAATTGAGTCCGGACTATCCTCATTGCCGTGATCGTTGAACCAGGCAAAGTATTTTTTCATTTTCCTTCTAATTTCCGCGTTTTTCTCATCCTTAATCCAGCCGAGATTCTCAGCGGTACCCTGGGCTGTAAACAAGTCTAATCCGCAGACGGAAACTTCATTGTTCTTTTCAATCTCCAGGGTTTTGTTTTTCTTGGAAGATGAAGACACATAAAACACACCCGCTTCATAATATGCGTCAACCATGCGAACAGCAGGACGAGGGTTGTCAGCGGCATTCGGCGTTAAGGATATCGTAGCAAGGGCAATAAGGTTGTCTTTACCGTTCCCGCAGAACTCCTCCATAAGTTTGATTGCGTTTTCGTATTTGTTCATTTTCAATTTCCTCCACTTAAAATTTATTTTAGCATCAAATTTATACTACCTGAAGAGCAATGAGCTTTGTTATTTTTTGAATTGCCCTTTTACAGGATCATTCTATGAGATTTTTCCAATCTCTTTTATGGACCTAAAAATATCTTCTGTGGATGCATATTCAAAACATTTCTTACAGATTCCCTTCATAGTTGTTGAGAGCGATTTTCCTTTGGGCAGCAGAACATAGATCGGGATGGGCTTTGCAAAGGCATAACCCGCTTCAATTCCAAGCCCCACACCCTTTTCCGAAAACTCAATTAGGAGTGCCTCACAGCCATCAATCATTTCCATTGTGTGCATCATCAGTTCTTCAGAAGAGAAGTGATTTCTTCCCCAATCTTCCAAGTTTTTATGCACGCAGACAATCTCGTGATCTTCCTCCATTAAAATAATTTCGATACTTCCTTGCTTCATGGTTTCTTTCATCAAGATTTATTTTATCGTACTTCTCTTTGGTGTTAATCCCTCTTAAGGTCTTTTCCTTCTCAGTCTTAAGGCTGAGGGATAAAAAAACAACCATCTGCCTGTGAGATATGGCGGCAGTTCGAATAGTATGCCGCATACACCACAAGGTCATTTTACTTGCCATTCAACACATAACAAACAAAACCTCCCCCCGGCACCGTAAGAAAGGGCAATGGGTTTTATAATTTTCAGTTTCATCAGTCATTAAATTTATCAATAGAATATTTCTTTGTCATAAGTTAACGCAATTAGACTTTGTATATTAAGATGGTACAATGGCTATAGTGATATTTCAGCAAAAATTTAACATAAAAAAGGAGAATGAAGTAATGAAAAGAAAGATCAACAAAAGCCTACCCCTTTTGCTAATCCTATTAGTATTTTCAGGGCTTATAATTACAGCTTGCGGTGAAAATGACCAAGCGGAAAATGATGAAGCCGGACTAACTATGCTTACCACGGAAGAGGCTTACAACCTTCTTGATGATGATGACTATGTATTCGTGGATACCCGAATCAACGATGCCTATAACGGCTGGGCATTAAATGGAGCAGCAAGAGGCGGACACCTTCCGGGAGCCGTTGATTTTTCTGCACGGTGGTTATCCCAGGAAGAATCCCTTTCAGAGGATTACATTCTCGAACTTCTGGAAGAACGGGGAATTACCAAAGAAAAAAACGTTGTCTTATATGATGTTCATGAAGAAGACACCAAGGTCGTCGAAGAAACGCTGGCAAACTTGGGATTTGAGAATCTTTATACCTTTGATCTGAAATCCTGGGCTGCGGACGAAGAATATCCATTGATTCAACATCCGAACTATCACCTGATTGTTCCTGCGGTTATCGTAAAGGATATCATTGACGGTGAAGTGCCGGAAACCTTTGAAAATGCAGCTAATATTAAGGTTGTGGAAGCCAGCTGGGGTGAAGAGGAAACCTCCTATGCCAAGGGCCATGTTCCCGGAACATTTCATATTAACACCGATGCCATTGAACCGCCGCCGGAATGGATGCTTGGGGATGATGAAACCCTGACAGAATTCGCCCTAAGTCATGGCTTTACAGCAAAAGATACCGTAATTGTTACCAGCGAAGATTACCTGGCCGCTTTCCGTGTGGCCGTGGTTCTTCAATACATCGGTGTTGAAGACGTCAGAGTATTAAACGGGGGATTACAGGCCTGGATCTCTGAAGGCTATGAAGTAGAAACCGACCGTCATGATCCCGTTCCCGTGGAAGACTTCGGTGCAGCGATCCCAATACGGGAAGAACTGATCGTCACCATTCCGGAACTTAAAGACCGCCTTGAAAACGATACTTCATTTACTTTAGTGGATAACCGAACCTGGGAGGAGCATATCGGCGAAACCTCGGGATACAGCTACCATGAAGAAAAGGGACGGATCCCCGGATCGGTCTTCGGTTATGCGGGATACGATGATGCTTATTCCATGGACTATTACCGAAACCCGGACCAGACCATGAGAAATCCCGAAATTTTAAAGGCGTTATGGGAAAGCCAAGGAATCGATTTGAATCACCACCTTACGTTTATGTGCGGAAGCGGATGGCGGGCTGCGGAAGTCCTCTATTATGCCCAGGTAATGGGCCTTGAAAACACCAGCCTTTATAGCGACGGATGGATCGGTTGGAGTATGGAAGGAGATCGCCCTTTTGAAACCGGTCAGCCTGAATAAAAAAATCATCCTCGGAGGAATCCACTTTCTCCAAAGCCTTCTTCTCGTTGGTGTTGGAATCCTTCAGCATTTCACCCGTTATCGACCGATGCTGATGCGCCACCTTCACACCAGAAACATCCAATATACCGAAGCCTATTTTTCCAACGGACTCTTACTATTTCAAACCCTTTTTCTAAGCCTGCTTTTTATTGGTTCTTTATGGCTCCTCCAAAGAACATGGAAAATAAATGGCCGGTTCGTTCGATGGGAAAGGTTCGGCTTTACAATCGCCGTCCTTTTTCCATTGCTTTTTATTCATCTGGAATATTTTAAGGCTTTGACCACCTATCCCTACTGGGTATTTGCAGGATATTTTATCCTTGTTCTTCAAGGCTCGGTTCAATTAATTCTAAAACATAGAGTGCTGTAAGGATAACCGCAGATGAGCAAATAAAAAGCCAAACTTGGACCGATACAATGGAAAATAAAAAATCAGGAAAAGATAACCGCCTGAAGGATCGATAATTATCGATAGCCTGAGGCGGTTATCTTTTTTTATTCCCCTCATAAAGGAGGGTTCGTAGGTCTTTGAGTTTGTGATTGAGTTTGTGATCTTTTGTTAACCATTTCCCTTGTGCCAATTTTTCATGTGATCCCTGTGGGTGTTAAGATATGCACCAGGTTGAAAATACTTATCATAGTAATCGGTGTCGATATGGACCGCCTGAACAAATCCCGGCATTACCATGGTGGTTCTTGTCCCGGGAAATTTACCATGCTTATCATAAATATACTGGGCCACTTCACTCATGCAGTCGATAAAGTCCTTGTTGTAAGCTGTAACACTCCTCTTAATCTCGGAACTCTTCTTCCAGGGCCCCGGAGTCTTAGGATCATAGGCACCGCCTTCTCTAAATTTTCGATCCGCAAAAACCTTCACGGCGTCATGCATATCCTTATAATACGGAGGGCAAAGTCCTTCGTAAATACCATCCAGCCCTACCGGATTCGGTGATGGCCATCGTTCATCCTCCACAAATCGAAAGCCCAGTCCCTCAATGCCATCTTCGGCAAATGCGCCGAAAATGCTTAATGGTTCCAACCCATTGAAATACAAACCGCCCAATCCCATGGCCTGCATGGTGAGCACAATGTTATGGCCCATAAAAGCAAGTTCAAGACAATTAGTCTCATAGGTGTCTGCCTGCAAATCAGCGAGTAATATCCGTTTTTTATCATTCAGCAGCCCCGAGCGGACAAATGGCGTAAGATTGCCTGCCGGCTTACCGGTTTCGTGATCAATGATCATTACCCCATTGCTGATAGCCAGCGCCAAAATCCCAAGAAACTGTTCACTCACATCCCCGACGGGCATAAAAAGCGTGGAACCCGGTTTATTTGCCATCCAAAGATTGGGCGGCAGCATATGAGGAGGAGCCGCCGGCAGATCGAGACGTCCTTCTTTTATCCGTACGGTCTGCTGACGGCACAAAGAAAGGATGTGCTCCAGATCATCTTCCTGCTGGTTCAACTGCTGCATGCGGTTCGGCGGTAAATCTCTGGTTCTTGTGACATAAGAACCACCGTCGTCGGTATAAAATATGGCCGGCGTCCCTATACCGGCTGCCGTGGGCGTAGTACGGCCGGTGAAACGAAGGGTGAATTCTCCGTGGGCATCGGGTTTTGCCGGCCCAAAGGGTACTCCGAAATTCCACCCGGAAACACCGGTGGCCACAGCGATCAGAGTCATCTGTTCCTCTTTTGTTAAGGGTATAGGCTCTGATTTGGACTTGAATTTAAGCGGTCCTGAAGGGATTTCCATCCCCAGACCGAAACGACGGGATCGTCTGCCGAATATGGCATGCATCAACGGGTAATGCATCAAGGATTTTAGCGGATTATCTTTTTTATCCATTGTTATCACCTTTCTCATTTTTTCATCATAAAAACCCTCGGACGGATTTCCAGAGGGCTATCGTTCAAAGCGCCCTCACGCAGAAAGTTTAGAATTAAAAAGTTTGCTTCAGGTTGTTGCTCTATACGTTTATGCCTCTTTCTCACATAAGAAGCGCTCCCTTGTGAGTCAATACCAAACCGTCTCCCTGTGATTTGTCGGCCAGATGCACCACTCTCTTGAATCACAAAAACCGACCCATTTCGGTCGGTTACGCTGCCGGCTCCCTTTGAGAAAAGCGTCCAAATACTTCTCAAAGATCTCTGCCCCCTTTTTAACATTTATTTTATACCCTTGGGGTTTTGCAATAAACATTATTTGACAATTACTTGCGTTAAGTAAACCTCAATCCCGGCTCCGTTGATTTTGATTGATTTTCCATAGCCATCCATTGCGCAAAAGGTTATCAAGTCATAAAGCTCGAATTTTTTAACGGCTGAGATTATTTGATTTACTGCTGCACCGTTTTTTTCCTTTATCTCTTCATAAGTAAAACATTTATCCCGATTCTCTCCTAGAACCTTTAAAACTTCAATCTGTGTAAAAGTTTCTGCCAAGTATCTACACTTATCTCTTATATTATTCATTCGGGAAAGCTGCGGCTTTTTCCTGCAGATCCCACTTAATTAATTGCACAATATTTCAGCGCTGTTGCTCGGCTTAGTACTCTAAACTAACAGCGATTATCAACTTCGCCGAAGTTTTCCGTTTACTCCAAGGCTTTACCACCTTACAAACCTCAATTACGATGTTTTTATGGAGTTTTTCCCGGGTAAGTAGCATGCAGAACGCAAAAATAGAAAAATGTTTGCAAGGTTGAGGGGATATTTGTCAGAAAGGACGGGTTTGAATGGAACTTAATGGTGCCAACATTGTGATTACCGAAGCCTCGTCAGGGATCGGACAAGAAATACTAAAGCAGCTGATGAATTTCGATTGCAGGGTCGTCGCAACTTCCTGAACGATCGAAGAGGTAAATGATAAGGGTCATCCGAACATCTTTTATAAAAATTTTGACCTTCGGGATAAAAAAGAGATCGACGGGCTGTTTGACTACGCCTTAGATAAGACGGGAAGCATCGTCCTGTTTATTGCCAATGCGGGATTTATGTATTATGAGGATCTCTATCCTCCGGATTTAGAACCTATTGAGGCGATCTTTCGACTGAACGTCACCGTTGCTATTTATTCCGCGGTAAAAATGAAGGAAATTTCATTCAAACCTTCATACCCTATCTGCTGAACCTCGCCGTCCTGACGGAGAAGCGAAAGTTTCAAAAACGGCTTAAGTAATACATCAGGTAATTCGCTTTAGAAAGATTTTGGTCAGCAGTAAAATGAAAACCAGGCAGCTGATCAGCCCCCCAAGTCCATAAAGAGATATGGTCAAAATCGTCAGGTTTGTGTTCTTTAAAATTTCTCCGATCCAAAAACCGGGCAGTACGCCGAAGAGGTATTTAAACGGCCAGGGAATCAGCCAGGGAATCACAAACCCCATGACAAAAATATTCGATAATTTGGCCAGCGCCAGTCCTTCCACTTTATTTGCTGCAAAAGCCACCAAAAACATGCTCATGATCACGCCCTGTAAGGTTCCGATTACTGTGGCGACAACAATTTCAAACCAGCCATATTGAGTAATGGAAAAAAGGGAGATCACCAAAATCGACGAGGTCCATCCCCAGATCATGGGCAGCCCGATTCTTGCCGTCAAGTAGGAGTATCCGCTTGCAGGGGTGATGTTGTAGTAAGTACCAATTCCTTCATCCCGCTCTTCGAGGATTAAAAATGCCGAGATCATGGCAGTCATCACCGGGGTCATGGTAAGGACCATGGCGTCACTGACGGAGAACCAGGGACTGATGCTAAAGCCCATTCGTTCATTAAGCATCTGATCCGCCAAGGGCACCAGCACACGAAGGACCGCCCCCATCAGAAAAGGTGCCGGCAGGAGTATCAACAGCATCCCGTCCCGCAGTACCTGGCGGAGTCCTATTTTGAAAATCATTACCGGATTCTTCATATGTTAATCGCCTCCCCGGTCAAGGTATTTACTAAAAGCGCGGTTGGCAAGGATATACGCAGGTACGCACCAAATAAGAATCCCCACCAGCGACCAGATTGGAGCATAGGGCACCGGCAGCCCAATGGAAGCATAGAGAAGACGCAGCAATAATGTGGCCGGCAGTACCTCGATTAGGATATGGTTTATATCCAGATATATTAAAAATGCAGGCCCCATTAACAGGATCCCCGCCGGGACCCCAAGGACAAAATAATGATTGATGGATCTGGAAACCGTACCTACGGCCAGCCCGAACCATGTAAAGATCGATGACCCTGCAAACACCCCGAGGGATAACAACAGATAGTTCACGTCGGTTCGAAACATCACCCCTGCTATGATTAGGGCAACAATTGTGGAGATCATTGAAAGAGACAGTGCTTTAGAGATTACATACTCCCGATTGGTGGCCGGTATTATGGAATAGTACTCGTGCAGCCCTTCTCCCCGCTCGAGGAGCACCATCCCTCCGATAAAAAAGAACCCGAGGGCTGCCGGATCGGACAGAATAATAATGGCCGTTGCCGGTCGTGCCAGCTCCTCCGGTAAAACCAGTAAAAATCCCAGATACAGCAGCGAGATCGCTCCGTACAGAAAATAAAATCCGTATTTGATCTGATAGCGAACGTCCGAGATAAACACCCGAAGCCCTCTCATACCAGCCGCCTCCCGGTCACTTCCATAAACACGTCTTCCAACGTGGGCTCCTGCGAGTGGATACTCGCTAAACTTCCTTCCCGTAAATGTTTCATAAAACCCTCGTCTTGGTATAGATCCTTCAGCATCGTTTTTCCATATTTCATCTCCACAGCATCACGATAAGAATAGCTGACTTCCACGGCACGGTTGGAACTTTTCAGTTCTCCCGGCGACCCTACCGCTTTGATCTCGCCGTTCACAATGAACGCCACCCGGTCGCACAGTTCCTCCGCATCATGCATATTGTGGGTGGTTAGAATCACTGTTTTCCCCATATGCTTCTGTTCGAGAATCATCTCTTTTAAGATCCTTGCATAAGAGGGATCCAGACCGCTGGTAGGTTCATCTAGGAAAAGGAGCTGGGGCTGATGGAGAATCGCTCGAACGAAGGCCAGTCTCATTTTCATCCCTTTCGAGTACTCCGAAACCTTTTTATCTTGGTGTTCCCCAAGGCCCACTCTCTCTAAATAAGGAACCGGATCCAAAAGCTTTCCCTCGTATAAAGAAGCAAAGTACTTGAGATTGTCCAGGCCGCTGAACTTTCCGTATAGGTTTGGAAACTCAAAATCCACGCCGATTTTCTCATAAAACGCCTTAGTTCGGTTTTTCACTTCCCCATCGAATATTTTTACCGAGCCCTTATAATCCCTAAGAATTCCGCATAAGATCTTTTGCAGTGTGCTTTTCCCTGCACCGGAGGGTCCCAGAAATCCGAATATTTCTCCCTGGGACACATTAAATGAAAGATCCTTTATGAAACTCTTTTGCTGTTTGTATGAAAACGCCAAGTTTTGTACTTCAATCATGGGATCATCTCCTATCAGCTCTAAGTATTTGCTGCGGATCCTTGCTAAAGTCCTTTTATTCTTTTTTTACGACCATTTCTGTATCAAATAAACATACGCAATTTTAAATAACACAGCGAAGCCCCCCATATTAATCGTAATCAGCATTTTTATTAGCGGGAATAGGGTACTCTTAACGATTTCACTTCACCGGTGCACAGTTAAGGGTGATCCCTTATGGATTCCAGTGTTTTGAGGATTTTGTTCCGTCGGATTATC
>SKRE01000015.1 GCA_007118655.1 Clostridiales bacterium
CCATCGGGCCGTCTATAGTTATACTCACCGGTCTGCTGGCGATTTTGGTTACCGTAGGAGGACCGATGTCCTGGATGCGGCTCTCTTTTATCGGCAGCGTGATGTTTGAGCTAATGGCCGTGGGCTTCGGTGCCGGAGCGGTAGGCGTGGAGGTCGGAACCGATGCCATGACCAATGAAGCCTTTGCCAATGCTGTATGGACCATGATTCTGGGCTCCATCGGATGGATTTTATTTGCTACTTTTTCCGCAGATAAAATGGGAAAGGTACAGAAAAAAGTTTCCAAAGGAAACAAAGGCATTATCAAAATCATCTCCGTGGCGGCCATGCTGGGGTCCTTCGGATCCTTAGTTTCGGGCCATCTAATTGCCCTGAATAGAAACACCATTGCCGCTTTGGCCGGGGGACTGATTATGGCTGTAGTAGTAATCGTGGCCGATAAGAAAAACTTAAAGTGGCTTAAGGAATGGGGCCTTGCCATCGCCTTATTCGGCGGCATGCTGGTGGCGGTGTTCGTATGATAAAAACTATGACAAAGGTGGGGAATGTACCCTTGGAAAATAATAATGATTTTGAAAAAAATTATCTTTCATATATTAATAAATGGGGAAAAATCACGGGATATCTTGGTGTATTAGTGGCTTTCGGACCTGCACTGGTCTTGGCGGTTGTCTTTAATATTATGCCTCCCGCAAGTGCTATTTTAACAGGCTTTATTACCATGGCCTCAGCGGTGGGTGTGGTCTGGTTTGTAGAACCGATCTCATATTTCCCGATTATCGGGGTCGCGGGAACCTATATGGCCTTTATCTCCGGTAACATCTCCAATCTTCGAATCCCCGCATCAGCCATAGCCCAAAAAGTTGCGGAAGTGGAACCGGGAACGAAGGAAGGAAATATCATATCCACCTTAGGCATTGCGGTATCCATTGTGGTAAATATCGTGATATTGTCCCTGGGAGTCTTTGCAGGAACCGGAATTTTGGACCGGCTTCCGGAAAACGTGTTAAGTGCATTTAATTTTTTACTTCCCGCATTGTTCGGCGCCATCTTTGTACAGTTTGCGTTGATGAAATTGAAACTTGCACCCATTGCCCTGATTATTGCCATCAGTCTGACCCTTGGGGTGAATGCAGGTCTGTTTGACTTTTTACCGGGAATGCCCGGTTATATAATTACCTTAGGTTCGGTATTTGGAACCATTGGGCTGGCGATCTTAATTGACAAGAAAACGAAGTCGAAGGAGGAATCCTAATGAATAAAAAAAATCTGCTGGACTATTTAGAGAATATGCAAGAGGAACTTCAGGAAATTAGCGAGAAGGTTTGGAATCTTGCCGAGGTGTCGGGGAAAGAGGAGAAATCCTCGGAATTATTTAGAAATATTTTAACCGATCAGGGATTTACCCTAACTGAGGTGGAAGGGAAAGATCTTGCAAATGCTTTTTATGCTGAGTACGGCAGCGGTTCTCCTGTAATTGCCGTCCTTGGCGAGTACGACGCTTTACCGGGCCTCTCCCAAGAGGCGGGCACCAAGCGTAGCCCGAAGGGAAAAAACGCCCCGGGACATGGATGCGGCCATAACTTACTGGGCACCGCTGCCCTGGGAGGGGTTCTGGCAATAAAAAAATACATTGAGGAAACCGGAACTGAAGGGACCATTCGTTTTTACGGGTGTCCTGAAGAAGAGACCTTGGTGGGGAAGGTAAAAATGATTCGGGAAGGTGCTTTCAAGGACTGTGATGTTGCCCTCAGCTGGCATCCGATGAATGTGAATTCTCCCATTGAAACCGGTTTTCTTGCCAACAACTCCATAAAATTTCGGTTCAGCGGAACCTCCGCCCACGCGGCCCAGTCTCCGGAATCCGGAAGATCTGCCCTGGACAGTGTGGAACTGATGAATGTGGGGGCAAACTATCTCCGGGAGCATGTAATCGATGAGGCGAGAATTCACTATACCATCACCAACGCAGGCGGCGCACCGAATATTATTCCTGCCGATGCAGAGTCCTGGTACTTTGTCCGGGCACCCCGCCGAAAAGACGTGGAAGCCATTACCAAACGACTGGTAAAGGTTGCTGAGGGAGCCGCTATGATGACGGAAACCGAAATGGAATACGAAATTATCGGGGGCACGTACGAAATACTGCCCAACAGGGTACTCTTCGATTTGACCGATAAGAACATGCAGGAAATCGACCCTCCGAGTTATACTGAAGAAGAGCTGCAGTTCGCTGAAGAAATTCAAAAATCCCTGGATTCTGACATGGTGGAGGGAGAGATCAGGAAATTTATCTCTCGGGAAGATGCGGCTCAGCCCTATCAGTTTGAAGGGGTACTGAGTAAAGAAGACAGCCAGGTCGTGGAGGTGGCGGGATCCTCCGACAGCGGTGATGTGTCCTGGGTCATGCCGATGAACTTCTTCCTCGCAGCCACCTGGCCCCTGGGTGTCCCCGCCCATTCCTGGCAGGCCACTGCTTCTTCCATTTCATCACTGGGAATGAAGGGAATGGGTTACGCATCGAAGATATTCGCGGGAATGATGTACGACCTGTTACAGTCGCAGGAAACCGTGGATGCAGCAAAAGATGAGTTTGTTCAACGAACCCAAAACCAGGGATACGTCAGTCCTCTGGATCAATAACGCTTTGATGAAGTGAATCCCCCTTTTTTAAAAGACCCTTTCAAGTTTGGAAAGGGTCTTTTTGCGGGAAGATTCAGCGGTTGTTTTAAACCATTGGTTAATGACGGTATAATTTTTGATTTGTAATGATATAATAATAAACAAAAAGAAAATTGAAGGCGGGGTTTGTATGGGTGTCACTATCAAAGAAATGATCGATGACGAGTTTTTTCAAAACTTTAAAGTAATTGCAGGATATCAAGGTATTCATAAGCAGATCCAGGGGATTGCTATTCTCGATGCTCCCGACGGTTTTCGGTGGACCCGGGGGCGGGAGCTGGTGCTGTCTTCCGGATATTTATTTCAGGAAAATCCCGGGCTTTTCGAAGATTTTATCACCAGTGACGCCATTAAGCGAATTTCCGGTTTTGCCATCAAAGGGGACCGGTTTTTACAGGAAATTCCGATGAAAGTCATTAAAGCCTTTGAAGATCAAGAGGTTCCTCTGCTGCTGATTCCTTTGGAGCCCTCCTGGATGGAGATCATGAATCAGTTAAACGTTCTGGTGATGAACAAAAGCATTAAACGTTTCGGCATCG
Organism: Clostridiales bacterium; assembly: GCA_007118655.1. GTDB lineage: Bacteria > Bacillota > Clostridia > Peptostreptococcales > T1SED10-28 > Isachenkonia. The sequence goes on from SKRE01000015.1 coordinate 3,222, forward strand.
GCAGGGTGAGTCCTAAAAGTTATTCCAATCTTACCTATCAATCCCGAAAGATAAATAAAATTCTTTCCCAGATTGAGAGTGAGATGAATTTTCCCGCCATGCTGTATGATTTAACCAAGGAAAAAGCCTATTACAGTTCTCCAGGTTTTACTGAGCTGTCAAAGGAACTCCATACCGAAGATTTTTGGGATCCGGAATTTGACCACAGTGAAGAGGTGCTTTGTGATAACCTGCTCATGGTACGCTACCGGTTTACCGACGAGAAATATGAACGGCCCTATAGCTGGATTACGATTCCCATTACTGTGGGAGGGAAAACTAAAGCTTACTTTGTGGTAGTGGAGGCTACGGAACTGATTGATTATTTTGATCAGTTCGCCTTGAG
>SKRE01000161.1 GCA_007118655.1 Clostridiales bacterium
TATCAAAGTTCCCTTCAATGCTTAGTACCGTTGCCCCATACATGTAGGCCTGTGCCAGTTTTCCTTGGGCAATCTTTCCTTCGGGAATCAGTACAATGCATTTTAGTCCGCTTCTTGCTGCGTAGGCTGCAGCGGAGGCGGAGGTGTTTCCGGTGGAGGCGCAGATAATCGCCTTGGCGCCCTCCTCCATGGCCTTGGCTACGGCCATAACCATGCCCCGGTCCTTAAAGGATCCCGTGGGATTCATCCCTTCATATTTTAAATAAACCTTCGCCCCAACCCGTTGGGAGATTTCCTTTGCATAGATCAGAGGCGTGTTCCCTTCATATAACGACAAGGCTGGTGTGTGCTTTGTTATCGGTAAATCCTTCTTATATTGCTCCAGTAGACCCATATACATATTAATCCGCTCCTTTCCGGTTTTCTTTCTTCTTTAATTGTATAATGATTCGAAATATTGTCAACCGATTCAAAAAAGCCTCTTTCGAAACACAGGGGAAAGAGACTTTATGGCTAACTGATATTTCAAGTTATTTGTCATGAAGTTTTTCCAATATTTTATTCAACATGTTTTCGCTTACCCCTCCAATATAGCTAATGGGCTTATAGGGATTTTGAATTTCAAAGCCTTCGGGATGCTCCTCTTCAGGATAGGCCAAAAAATCTCCGCCCAACTCTCTTAAAATCACACCCGCTGCGGCATAATCCCATAAAAATAAGCGCCCGGAAACATATCCTTCCAACTCTCCCTTAGCAATTTTCGCAATGGTAAGGGCTGCCACACCATAGTTCCGATGACCTCGAAGGGAAAACACCAGGGGTTTTACTTCCACACCATGATTTTCCTGAAATCCTTTTTCAGCGGTAAAACTGATTTCCACGATGGCGTTCCTCAGCTCTTCGCACACTTTTTTCCGTCTAAAGGGCTTGTCATTAATCCATACCCCCTGATTTTTTACCCCTACCATCATTTCATCATTCATCACATCGTATACAATGCCTGCATAGGGTTCATTATCCACATACAGGGCGATGGAAATGGCAAAATCCTTTCCCAGGTTTACAAAGTTTGTGGTGCCGTCAATGGGATCAATCACCCAGGTGTATTTTTTAAAACCCTGCTCATCGGGATCTCCTTCCTCGGCAATGAATCCATGATCCGGGTACCGCTTTTGAATTTCTTCAATGATGAATCTTTCCGTCCTCTGATCATGCTCCGTAACAATATCTGTAATGTTTTCATTTTTCCGTTTGAAATCCAGGTTTTTTTCCCCGGCTTTTTTAAGGGGTTCCCCGGCTTTCCGGGTCACATCCACCACATGTATCAGCATTTTATCAATGTTTTCCATCCTTTATTCCTCCTCGAAGCAATCTGACTAATGATTTCTATAATGTATTAACCCTTTGATTTCTAAAAGAGATCACGCCATTTATTCTTACGAAATTGCTTTATCAAATAATGATACCCGATTACTTCGTTATTCTATCATTTTCATCGTTTATTATTCAGCCTGCGAAGAATTTTACAGATCATCCTTTTTAATTTTCCTACAGCTCCACTTTTTGTTCATATAGATAAGTGGTTGCAAAAAAGAAAATCAGGGATATTATCACGGTAAAAATAATACCGAATATCAACTCCGGGGTTCCCATAAAAGTCATATTTCCTGTCATTCCCCCGCCGGGCTCTCCTAAAATCATTACCCGGGAGCCTTGATCAAAGTTCACCGCCCCATCAATAAATCCGGTTAATTGACCGATCAGTACATTGCTTAAGATAAATACCACGAAGGTGATCAATCCCGACAGTTTCGTAAACATCCTGCCGACCACGGAACTGAAAAACACTAAAACAATCAGGCTTGCAAAACTGACAAAACCATAGCCCGCCATTTTTAAAATCTCCATCAAGTTCGACGACAGCAGGCCGCCGCTGTCCATGGCTAAGAAATTAAATATTTGCTGGATATCTTCCAACTCCAAGATCATATAGACCGCACCCAAGGTAAGGGCGAAACTGATGCCTCCCACAATAAAGGTTTGGGTCAGTATGGCTAAAAGCTTAGAGAAAAAAATGGTGTTTCCTCCGATGGGCAAAGGCATAATCATATGAAGGGTGTTGTCTTTCCACTCTGAGGAGACCAGGCTAAAGGATCGGATAAATACCAAAAACAAGGCCCCGAATACCACCATGGCACTGAGAACCCCATAGCCGCTGGCGCCAAAGGTGCTCTCAGATGTTATCACCCGATAATATATAAACACATTGATTCCTAGTACAAAAGCCAGCATAAAGATGCTTTCCGTCTTTAGGTTCATCACGTCTTTTTTATACATCGCCCATAATTTGCTGCTAGAATTCTTTTCCATTACCGTATACCTCCTTCATCAGATCCACGAGGGAGAGGTTTTTTTCTGCCCGGAGCTGTTCTACCTCTCCAAGCAAAATGATTTTTCCCTGCTTCAAAAAGATCGCGTCATCGATAACGTGTTCAATTTCTTTAATTTCATGGGTGGTGATTACAATTGACTGCTCTCCTTCACGGTAATCCTTGATCATGGTTTCTATAATTTTTTCCCGAGTAAAGATATCAATTCCCGATAAGGGTTCATCCAGCAAAATAATATCCGCCTTCCTTGAAAAAGCTAAGAGCAGTTTTGCTTTTGCCCGTTGCCCTTTGGAAATCTTTTTAATGGCCATGTTCTCCTCCAGTTCCAAAAATCCCAACAGTTCCTCGTACAAATTTTCATCCCAGTCTTCATAGAAGGTTTTAACAAAGTTTTTTGCATCTTTTATTTTCATCCATGGATAGAAATGATCGATTTCCGGTAAGTAGGCTATGCGTTTTTTTACCTCTTGGGTTATGGGTCCCTGGTCAATTAAAACCTCTCCGGAGCTGGGCTTGTTCAAATCCGTGATTAACTTAATCATTGTGGTCTTCCCGGAGCCGTTGGGGCCCAGCAGTCCGGTAATTTTTCCCTTTCCGATATCTACGGTGATATCATCCAGGGCCCGGGTTTTTCCGTATTTTTTTGTTACATTTTTAAATTCAATCATATTAAGCTCTCCCTTCATTCTTTGATTTTTTTTCGGGGTCCTAGAGCATGTATTGCCGGAGACCGGTTACTTTCCAGCAATGGTTGGAGGACTAATTATAGTCTTTACAAAAGGGACAATTACTCCGTCCCGCTGTCCTCCTCTTTGTCCTCCCGAGCTCGGATGTAGTCCCGGATTAATAAAGGAATCTCTGCTTTGTCATAACCCAGGGCTTCAATTTCTTCAAGAAAATTCCCAAGGGCCTTTTCCGCCATTTCTCTTTTAAAGCGGAGAATCATCCCATGGTCTTCGATAACAAAAGTTCCTTTTCCCCTAAGGGTTCGGGTCATGCCTTCATTCTCCATCTCTCGATAGGCCCGCTGAACCGTATTGGGGTTTACTTTCATTTTTTGGGCCAGCTCTCTTTGGGAAGGGATTTTTCCTCCCGGTTCCAAATCTTTTCGAATCAGTTTTTTCTTAAACTCCTCAACGATTTGTTCGTAAATCGGCCTTGAGTGATCAAATTCCATGGTCTCACCTCCACGAGGA
>SKRE01000160.1 GCA_007118655.1 Clostridiales bacterium
AATGATTTCTTAAGTCTTTTTTTGTAAATGCCCGCAAGGGGCTAAAAAAAATAGGCAGCGTATTGCTTTTTTGTCAGAATTGTCGTAAAATAATAAAAGTTATCATACAATAGTTTAAAATATGTATTTTTGGATAATAATTGGATAACGACAGGGTTAGGAGGCGAGAGACCATGTGCGGACGGTATCATTTTGAGCCGGGAGATTTTCAGGATATTCTTTCGGTGATCAAAGATGTGGAAGAAAAACTGAAGGCCGGGGAAATATTTCCTACCAATCAAGCGCCGATCATCCTGGGAAAAGAACAGGGGGATTTTTTACACTGGGGATTTCCCAACTTTCGAAACAAACGCCCCATCATTAATGCCCGGTCCGAGACCGTGGCGGAAAAACCCATGTTTCAAAAATCTTTTTATCAGCAGCGCTGCATTGTTCCCGCCAGCGGATTTTATGAGTGGGACGGTAAGGACCTGGATGAGAAGGGCCGAAAAAAGAAGTACCTGTTTCAGGACCCGAAGTCCAGGCGCCTGTTTTTAGCAGGCATCTGGAGAGTTTTCGATCAGGTGCCCAGTTTCGTCATTCTGACCACCGGGGCCAATGCTTCCATAGAAATACATCACCGCATGCCGTTGATTATTCCCGAGGCCTCCATCTATGACTGGATAAACAAGGAAGACTATGCTATGAGCCGTATTGAACAGGAAATGCCGGAACTGGAGAAAACTGCGGTATAAAAAAAAATATTGGAGGACGAGTGAATGATTTCTTACAGACCTTATAATGAAGACACAAAAGAGATTCCCTTTGGCAAAGGTTTTTTTAAAGGCTGGCCCAATCCCCCTACGGAGAAAACCCACCGAAAAATTCTAGAGAGAAGTTACCGCACCTTTGTGGCGGTGGATGAGGAACAAAACGAAATCGTGGGCTTTATCAATGCCATCAGCGACGGGATTCTTTCCTGCTACATCCCTCTTTTGGAAGTGATTGAGGGTTATCAGGGGAAGCGGATCGGCCAGGAGCTGGCAAAACATATGCTCAACGAGCTGCAGGAGTTTTACATGGTGGATCTTACCTGTGACAACGAGAAACAAGCCTTCTATGAAGAGTTGGGGATGTTTAAATCCTTTGGAATGGTACAGCGGAATTTCCACAATCAAAACGGAATCGATTTGAAAAAATAATAGAGAAGGCCCCGTGCTGAAAAGTCCTCAAAAGACAGCTTAGCCCGGGGTTTTGTATTGTTTCTTTAAAATTCTTCGAAATGTGGTAAAATAAAAGAGATTGATCGGATAATTATTAACTGCAAAAGAGAAAAACTGTAACTATAAAGCAGCTGAAGATACAAATAAGGCAAGGAAAGAGGAGTCGATGGAATGCAAGATGTTATTATGATCGAAGAAAAGGAAAAAACCTTCCGGGCAGAGCTGATTCTGGATCAGCCGGGGCTGGAAGCCCTGGGAAAAGCCTTTGGAAAGCTTGCGGAAGCCGGAGACATCCTTTGTCTCACCGGAGATTTGGGAGCGGGAAAAACGACCTTTACCAAGGCCTTTGCCTTGGGTATGGAAATTGAAGAGCACATTACCAGTCCCACTTTTACGATTATTCAGGAATATGAGGGGAAAATCCCCCTTTATCATTTTGATGTTTACCGTATAGACGATCCCCTGGAGCTGGAGGAAATCGGTTATGAAGAGTACTTTTTCGGCAGAGGGGTTACGATTATTGAGTGGGCGGATATGATTAAGGATCTGATCCCCCGGGAGTCGCTCTGGATGGAAATCCGTACGGAAACCCCCATTACCAGAAAAGTGATCATCAAAGGCCGAAAGATTTTTCATGAAAACTGGCTAAAGGAGTTGAAGTCATGAAAATTTTTGCCCTGGACACCTCATCGAAGGTGGCATCCATCGGAATTTCAGAAGATGGAAAGGTGTTGTTGGAAAACACCTTAAATGATAAAAAAACCCACTCGGAGAATTTGATGCCCATGATCGAAGGGGCCTTTAACAGTGTGAACGTAACCCCCGGGGACATAGATGTTTTCGGGGTTACCCTAGGCCCCGGCGCCTTTACGGGCCTTCGCATCGGGATCAGCACCATTAAAGGCATGGCGGAGTCCCTAGGAAAGCCCGTGGTGGGTTTGTCCGCCTTAGAGGTGCTGGCCGCAGGGGTTCCTCCCACGGACCGGATCATCTGCCCGATTCTGGATGCCCAGCGAAACCAGGTATACGCAGGATTTTACCAATATCAACAGAGTCCGGACAGTATCGACCATGACCGTCCAAGTAAAGAGGCGGTTCTGACGGTTTTAAGAGAAACGGAAGTCATAAAAATTCAGGACTTAATCGAAATAGGGGCCCGGCTGAATAGAAAAATCCTCTTTGTAGGGGACGGCGTGAATCTTCATGAGGAGGCCCTTTCAGAAGGGTTGGGAGAGGCCTTCGAGAAGGGCTTTTTCGCCCACCGAATCCCCCGGGCATCCGTTGTGGGAGAATTGACCGAAAAAAAGTTTCTGGAAGGGAAATCCTACGGGGCGGAGCAGTTAAAGCCCATTTATCTTCGAAAGTCTCAAGCCGAGGTGCAGTTTGATCAGCATCAAAAATCCCTGGAAAAAGAGGGGTCGAAGGATGGAAGATAACACTCCGAAAATAAACCTGCGGCGAATGACCCTAGCGGATGTAGACGCGGTACTGGCCATTGAAAAAGCTTCCTTTACCACACCCTGGAGCCGGGAGGCTTTTATCAAGGAGGTAACGGAGAATAAGCTGGCCTACTACACCGTGGCGGAGTCGGAGGGAGAAATCCTGGGCTACGCGGGAGTTTGGCTGATTGTGGACGAAGGGCATATCACCAACATCGCCGTAACCCCCAAATACCGGGGCCGGCAAATCGGTAAAAAAATTCTGGAAAAACTGATTCAGGAACTGAAAAACCGGGACATCCTTCGGGTAACCCTGGAGGTGCGGGCCTCCAACAAAGTAGCCATCGGACTGTATATGTCCTACGGCTTCATCGTTTTAGGACGAAGGCCCGGCTATTATACGGATAATGGGGAAGACGCCCTCATTATGTGGAAAGACATATCAACAAGGATCTAAGGACATAAGCAAGGGTCTTTAGATCCTTTTTTCAGACATTTTCATCTTTTATTCGTAGATAAGGATAAGAAGCGACGGAGAATAAGGCAGGGAACACAGAGAAGACAGAGAAGACAGGGGGACGGAGTAATTGTCCTCCAACAAAGGACAATTACTCCGTCCCCCTGTCTTTGTCCCCCTATTCTTAGAGAGGAGGGGTCCCGCTTGGAGAGCTCGGAGATAAACAGAATAAATCGGATTTTACAAGGGGACACCCAGCTCTACGGGGAGATCATCAGCGCATATAAAAATGCGGTGTTTTCCCTGTGTTACCGCATGGTATATCAGAAACAGGAGGCGGAGGATCTCAGTCAGGAAATATTTATCAAGGCTTATCGAAACCTGGATAAATACAATCCGAAGATGAAGTTTTCCACCTGGATCCTAAGCATTTC
>SKRE01000154.1 GCA_007118655.1 Clostridiales bacterium
TCCGTTGGTTAGTCGGTCCGTTGGTTAGTCGGCCAGTTGTTCAGCAGGTTTGATCATCCGGTCTGTAAACAGCACGCCGTTTAAATGATCAATTTCATGACAGATTGCCCTTGCAAATAAATTTTTCGCTTCCACAACGATTTCCTGCCCTTGAGGATTCAGACCTTTCACGGTGACGGCTTCGGGACGGGGTACCTCTCCGTTTACTCCCGGAAGACTCAGGCAACCTTCCTCATCAATTTCTTCTCCGCAGGTCTCTATGATCTCAGGGTTAATCAACTGCAGCAGGCCTTCCCCTACATCCACCAGTATAATTCTTTTCAACACCCCTACCTGGGTGGCGGCAAGTCCCACGCCGTCAGCGTCGTACATGGTATCTTTCATATCCTCCAACAAAGTTTTTACCCGGTCATCTATTTTTTCCACTTTTTTTGCTTTTTTACGAAGAATGGGATCTTCGTCTTTTCGAATGATTCTAATTGCCACTTTCATCTCCTCCTGTGTTCATTAATCTCATCTGGTAATCAATCTATTCCCCAGGCTAAATTATACTGTAGGGATTAAAGTCGATGCTTAAGTTTACCTCATCGGGAACAAATTGTTTTCTTTTATTAATACAAACATATTTGATAACTTTTTTCAATAGCTGTTTGTCGATTTCAATATTTTTTAGTAAAATTCGGTAACGGTAATTTTTATTAATTTTTGAAATGACCGAAGGATTGGGTCCTAAAATACATTCTTCCAAACAGTCATTGTATCCTTCATTCTTTAAAATATATCGAATACCTTTGGAAACTTTCACAGCCGTATCATACACCTTCTGTTCATCCTCCCCCATAAGATTTACTAAGTACAGCGTCTTAAAGGGGGGATATTCAAAGGCTTCCCGTAGGCCGATTTCTCTTCGGTAAAAACCTACATAGTCCTGTTTTATGGCTTCTTCAATACTATAGTGTTCCGGTTTATAAGTCTGAAGTACTACAGAGCCTAAGTCTTCTCCTCTTCCTGCGCGACCGGCTACTTGGGTCAGCAGCTGAAAGGTCCGTTCCGATGCCCGAAAATCCGGAAGATTCAAGATCGAGTCCGCAGCGATAATTCCCACCAAAGTAACCCCGGGGAAATCCAATCCCTTGGAAATCATCTGGGTCCCGATCAGGATATCCGCCTCACGGTTCTTAAATGCAGTTAATACCTTTTCATGGGCCCCTTTTTCCGTGGTGGTATCCACATCCATCCGAAGAATTCGCGCCTCGGGGAAAAGGTTTTCAATGTTTTTTTCCAGCTTTTGGGTGCCGTATCCGAAATGCTTAATGGTTGTATTTCCACAGTCGGGACATTCGGTTATGGGCTTTTTCTTTTTTCCGCAGTAATGGCAAATAAGCTCATCGGAAGGCAGGTGATAGGTCATGGTGATATCACAGTCTCGGCATTTTTCCACATATCCGCATTTCTTACAGGAAAGAAAAGTAGAAAACCCTCGACGATTCAAAAATAAAATCGTCTGCCCCTGTTTTTTCAAGTTTTCTTCAATTTGATTCTTTAAGCTTCCGGAAATCATGCTTAGATTCCCCACATCCAGTTCTTCCCGCATATCCACCATTTCCACATGGGGCAGCTGATGCTTCGTTACCCGCCGGTCCAGGGAAATCAATTCATAGATCCCCTGTTCTCCCCGGTAGTAGCTTTCCACGGAAGGAGTGGCGGAGCCCAGAACCACTTGGGCCCCTTCTCTTTCACTGCGGTACCGGGCAACCTCTATGGCATGGTATTTGGGATTTTGTTCGGATTTATAAGTATATTCGTGTTCCTCATCCACCACAATCATTCCCAGGTTTTCAAGTTTGGCAAACACCGCGGACCGGGCACCGATTACGATTTTTGCTTTTCCCTGCTGAATTTTTTCCCATTCGTAGTACCGTTCCTTCAAGGTTAGGGAACTGTGAATTAAGGCGATGGCTTCACCGAATCTCGCAGTGAACCGTTCCATGGTTTGAGGGGTCAGGGAAATCTCCGGAACCAAAACGATGGCGGTTTTCCCCAGCTCCAAGGCTTTTTCAATAAGTCCCAGGTAAATTTCGGTTTTCCCGCTGCCGGTTACTCCATGGAGTAAAAAGGTCTTCCCTTTTTCTTTTTTTTCCTGGGTTTTCCCGAAGCTCTCCTTCATAGTTTCCAAAGCCTTCTTTTGTTCCGTGGTTAGGGGAACCCTGGGAGGGTTTTTGGGGGGCATCATATTTAACAGCCGGGAAGCCTTTTCTTTTTCTATGGTCTCAATGACTCCCTTATTCTCTAATGCCTTTACCGCATTTTTGTATACGCTTTTGTTATCCGACAGAGATTTCAGCAACACTTCCTCGTCTTCGATCAGCTGCCGTAAAATTTCCCGTTGCCGCTTGGCGTTGTTCGGTGTTTTCTCCACTACTGTTTCCATATCTCCCCGGGAAACTTTCCGTCTCAAAAATACATCTTTTTTTTCTTTGATGTTCCCGTAGGCTTTCGGCGGCGCTACCGTGGAAATGGCTTCCATATAGGTGCATAAATAGGTTTTTTTCATCCATAGAATCATATCAATTTGCAACTCAGACAAGGGTGGTACGTTTTGTACCACCCCTTGAAGATTTTTTATGGTATACCGGGGCTTTTCAATATCCTTAATTCCAAGGACGTAACCCTCTATTTTTTTATGACCCTTTCCAAAGGTCACCTGAACCCGGCTTCCGATCTCCACAGCTTCCATTAAGTTCTGGGGGATTTTATAATCGAAGGGACGGTCGGTGTGATGGGAATTTTGATCAATAATAACCTTGGCAACATTGACCTTGGCAACTTCCATAAAATCCTTCCTTTCTTGAACCCCGATTCTTTAGAGGGTCTGAGACTTTTTCTTGCTCAGTACTTTATCTAAAATATCATGGGCGACAGCTGACTTTTCCACTTTTTCGGTTTTATCCCAATCACCATTTTTATCAATGAAATAGACAATGTTGGTATCGTGGGCAAACCCTGCCCCCTCTTCAGTTACATCATTGGCTACAATAAAGTCAAGGTTCTTTCGTTGAATCTTATCCTTTCCCTGTTCAATAATATTTTCCGTCTCTGCAGCAAAACCTACATGGATTTTGCCCGGTTCTTTAATTTTCCCCATCTCCAAAAGAATATCGGGGTTCCGGACCAGGGTTAACTGAATCTCCCCTTCTTGGGATTCTTTTTTCACCTTTTGCGCCTCCCGGATTTTCGGTCGGTAATCCGAGACCGCAGCGGATTTAATTAATACGTCACACTGGGGATAAGCTTCTTTTACGGCTTCAAACATTTCTTCCGCGGTTTCAACAGAAACAACCTCTATCCCCTGGGGGGCTTGAAGACTGCTGGGTCCGGAAATCAGTTTTACTGCTCCCCCCCGTTTTACAATGGCTTTTGCAATTTCATAGCCCATCTTCCCCGTGGAATGATTACTCAAAAACCGGACCGGATCAATGATTTCCCGGGTAGGACCGGCGGTTACCAAAAACCGGAGCCCCTCCAGATCATTTTTCTCGGTTTGAAGTTCCTGCCGATAGATATTTTGCAGTTCATCCAGGATTATCGAAACTTCCTGGAGCTTTCCCTGCCCTTCATCTCCACAGGCCAGCATGCCGCCCTTTGGAGGAATAATATGATAGCCCCGCGCCATCAATGTCTCCATGTTTTTTTGCACCACGGGATTTTCATACATTTTCGTGTTCATGGCGGGAGCAAACACCACGGGTTTGTTCGAGGCCATAATCGTGGTGGAAAGCATATCATCCGCAATGCCCGCGGCTACTTTCCCAATGATATTCGCTGTGGCGGGAGCAATCAGTAAAATGTCGGATTTTTGAGCTAAGGAGATATGCTCCATATCCCAATACTTAGGACTCTCAAACATATTGACGATTACGGAATTTCCCGTTAAGGACTGAAAAGTGTAGGGGGTGATAAATTCCGTGGCGGACTTCGTCATAATCACGTCAATATTTGCTCCGATTTTTTTCAATCCGCTGATGATCTCACAGGCTTTATAGGCTGCAATGCCTCCGGTTACACCAAGGACTACGTTTTTTCCCTGTAACATTTAATCACCTACTCTTCTTCAAGGGTTGTATAAAAAGTTTTATTTTCATAGATTTCCTGGGTTGCTATGGATACCGCTTTATTGGAATTCGGCATGTCCACCCTGGGGATCGAACCTAAATTGATTTCTCTGGCTCTTTTAGCCGTAAGCACCACTAAGGTATACTTACTTCCTACGATTTCTACTAAATCACTAACTGATGGGTTTAACATTGATAACACTCCTCTAGGTATATTTTTCAGTCCACTGTGGATAAATTCTTTCGGTTTTTAATTTTTCCGCTGATAAAATGCTTTGTACGTCCCCGGTTGCCCGATCCACATCATCATTGATTACACCGTAATGGTACTCGTGGATCTTTTGGATTTCTTCTTTTGCGGAATTCAGACGTTTTTCCATATCCTCTTCGGTTTCCGTTCCCCTGCCTACAATTCGACTTTTTAAGTCTTCAATTTTAGGGGGTAAAATAAAAATAAATACTCCTTCGGGGAATTTCTCCTTAACCTTTAAGGCACCCTCGGTATCAATTTCCAAGAGCACATCCTTTCCTTTTTGGAGCTGTTCCATCACGTTTTCTTTAGGGGTGCCATAGTAATTATCATACACCTTGGCATATTCTAAAAACTGTTCATTCTCCAAGCGTTCTTTAAACTCTTCCATCGTAAGAAAGTAGTAATTTTCCCCGTCTACTTCCCCTATCCTGGGAGGTCTTGTGGTGGCAGAAACCGAAACATGAATGCTCGGATCTTTTTTAAGCAACGCTTTGCAAATGGTTCCTTTTCCTGCTCCCGAAGGGCCGGATATTACAATTAACAGTCCTCTGTTTTCCATATCATCCCTCTTTCTGCTTATTTCCGCAACCTATTATGCTGTTCCTGCATTTTGATTCCTAGTCTTCTTCCTTTCCCAACTTTATATCTACAGAGGCTTCCGACTCTTCTTTTTCACGATTCTCCAGACGCTGAGCCACGGTCTCCGGTTGAACCGCCGATAAAATCACGTGTTCACTATCCGTAACGATCACTGCCCGGGTACGCCTTCCATAGGTGGCGTCCACCAGCATACTTCTTTCTCTGGCCTCCTGAATCATTCGCTTGATCGGTGCCGACTCGGGACTGACGATGGCCACGATTCTATTGACCGCCACGATATTTCCGAAACCGATATTAATTAATCCGCCGCTCATAATTCCCCTCCTTTATGACTTTTTGTCATGGATAGATCCCCTTATGGGTCTGGATTCCAATTTTCCATAAACTATTCGATATTTTGAACCTGCTCCCGAATTTTTTCCAGGGCACTTTTTACAATCACCACTTCATTGGAAATTTCCGTACTGTGGGATTTTGATGCAATGGTATTGATCTCCCGATTCATTTCCTGAATGATAAAGTCCAATTTTCTTCCCATGGGTTCTTCCACTTCCAAGGTCTTTCTAAATTGTTCCCCATGACTTTTCAGTCTTACGATCTCTTCGTTAATATTACTCTTATCCGCAAAGAACACCACTTCTCCCTGAATCCGTTCTTCGTCAATATCCAGTTGATTCTGTACAAGCTCTCCGATTCGTTCCATTAACTTCTCCCGGTAGTATTCCACCTGGGCAGGAGCAAGTTTTTCGATGAGTTCCAATGACCCGTCGATGTCTTTTAGTTGATCGATTAAGTCATTTTCCGTTTTCTCCCCTTCTTTTTTCCGCATAAGGGAGAGTTGACTCAGGGCCTGAGTCAAAGCGGAATTTATCCCTTCTTCAATGACCTTTTCCTCTTCTTCCTTTGATTCAAGGGAGATCACATCCGGAAACCGGCCAATGGCCAGGGTATTTACATCATGGGTAATGGAAAGGTGTTCCCCGATAGCATTCAGGGCTTCATAATAGCCCTTGGCCAGTTTCAAGTCCACCCGTACTTCTCCATGGGCGCCTTCAAGGGTTTCATAGTTCAGGAATACATCCACTTTTCCCCGCCGCACCTGTTCTTTAATCAATTTACGCATGGATTCTTCAAAGTTTAAAAACTGTTTGGGCATTCGAATATTCATATCCAAATAGCGATGATTTACGGACTTTACTTCAATGGAAAACGTTTTACTTCCAACCTGCGCTTCTCCTCTGCCAAATCCGGTCATACTGATTAACATAAGCGGACCTCCTATTTTGAGAATTTTAATTGATAGCTCCCTTCGCAGATGGTTTCTGCGGGACCTGTCATGGTTATAATCTTTTCCTCGTGATTAATTCCGATGAATAAACTTCCTCCGGGAGAATGGGCCGTAACCCTTGTTGAAAGCATCCCCCGAAGATTTCCCAAGACCGCCGCGGAAGTCATGCCCGTTCCACAGGCCAGCGTGTAGCCGCAGCCTCGCTCCCAGGTTTTGATTTCAATATTTTCTCTGTCCAGGACTTTTGCAAAGTTCACATTGGTGCCTTCCGAAAAACTATGATGGACTTCCAAAGCGGGCCCTAAATTCTTCAGCCGGTTTTTTGAAAGGGTCTCTTCAAAAATCACCACATGGGGTACCCCTAAGATCAGGCTTCCGATTTCCAGGTTCTCCTCGTTTACTTTCAGGGTCCTGCGTAAAAAATCCAACTGATACCAGCCCATGTCTGCGGTAATATTTTCAGCAAAACCTTGGCCATCGACTTCCGTAACCTCCACATTTTTTACTCCGTCCAAGGTTTCTACGGTAAACCTCCGCTCTTTCACAATGTTCTTATCAAAAACATATTTTGAAAAACAACGCAGGCCGTTACCGCACATTTTTGCAAGGGAACCGTCTCCGTTATAATAAACCATCTTCACATCGGCTTTCCCGCTTTTTTCCACGGCCATAAAACCGTCGGCACCCACACCGAAACGCCGGTTGCAGATTTTTTTTGCCAGATAGGAATAATCCCCGGGGGCTATTTGATCTTCAGTGATGATAAAATCGTTTCCTATTCCATGAATTTTCATAAAATCGATTTTCATGATTTTCCTCTCATTTTCTTGTATTTTTAACAGTAAGCTTGCAATTATTATAACAAATCTTTTGATTTTTAACCACTAAGGGCGAAAGTTTCTTTTGTAATTCTTTTAAAGCCCCCGGGATCGGTCTTGAGATTTTGCCTTCCCCGGGGTTTTATGCTATATTTAAGCCATAACCAAACCAAGGAGGAAAAATCATGGCACTGGACGGCACCCTGCTTTACGGACTACAAAAGGAATTGGAAAATCTGCTGATTGATGGAAAGGTGGATAAAATTCACCAACCGGAAAAAGACGAAATCCATCTTTTAATTCGGAATCAAAAAATTAATTATCGATTGCTTTTATCCGCCCACAGCAATTATCCCCGAGTACACCTTACGACGATGCAAAAAACGAATCCTAAAAAAGCCCCCAGCTTTTGTATGCTCCTTCGAAAGACGCTGCAAAACGGAAGAATTCGAAGCATAGAACAGCCTTTTTTTGATCGGGTATTAAAAATCACCATCGATTCCTACGATGAACTGAATATTTTGCAGCCAAAGGAATTGATCATCGAAATGATGGGCAAGCACAGCAATATTTTATTGGTTGACGGAGAAAGCAAAAAAATTATCGACAGCATCAAAAGAGTGGGCATGGAGGTCAGCAGTCTTCGCCAGGTCCTGCCGGGGCTTCCTTATGAGCACCCTCCCCTGGATAAAAAATCCCCCTTTGACATCGACTCTTTATCGACCTTTATAGAAGTCCTCTCCCAACCACCAAAGGATTCCCTGATCAAAGGACTCTTTGGAAACATCATCGGATTTTCTCCCTTGATTTCCCGGGAACTCATTGAACGGGGGGGACTGGATGAGGACCTTCCCATAACCGCGGTGAAAGACGAGGACTTTTATGAGCTGTATCAGGAATATAAAAAACTGTTGGAAGCGTTACGAACCCACACCCTTTTCCCCGCAGTATATTTAGAGCATGGCAAGCCGAAAGCCTTCGGCATCTACCCCCTGACCCATCTTTCGGTCTATGAGCGTAAGGATTTCGATCGAATCAGTGAAGTCTTGGAATACTATTACTTTACGAAGGATCACAAGGAACGTTTAAAACAGAAATCCCAAGACCTTCGAAAAACCGTAAGCCTTAAAGTGCAGCGTTTAGTCAATAAATACGGAAAGCTGGAAAAGGATTATAAAAATGCAGAAAATGCCGAGGCCCATAAACTTAAAGGGGATCTGGTAACGGCGAATCTCCATCGTATGAAAAAGGGGGACAAGGAAATCGAAGCACAAAACTTCTATGATCCGGAACAGAAAACCCTAAAAATCCCTTTGAACATTCGAATGAGCCCTTCTGAAAACGCTCAGAAATTTTACAAAAAATACAGCAAGGCTAAAAACGCGATGATCGAAATACGCAAGCAAATGATCCGAACAAAAAAAGAAATCGAGTATTTACAAGGAATCCTTTCCAGTATTGATCATGCCCAGGATTTACCCGACATTGAAGAAATCCGGGAGGAACTGGAAGAACAAAAGATTGTCAAGTCCAAGAAAAAAGCCAAAAAGAAACAGCCGGCTCCTGCAAACCCCCTGGCTTTTGAAACCTCGGAAGGGTTTACGGTACTGGTTGGAAAAAACAACAGGCAAAATGAAAAAATCACCTTCAAAATTGCCGGTAAAGAGGATTTATGGTTTCATGTTAAAGATCAGCCCGGTTCCCATACGGTAATGCTTTTAGACGGAAGGGAGCCCGGGGAACAAAGTATTTTAGAAGCCGCAACTCTGGCTGCTTACTACAGTAAGGGACAAAATGCTACAAAGGTTTCCGTGGCCTATACCCAACGGAAACACGTGAAAAACCCTAAGGGCTCAAAGCCGGGAATGGTTATTTACGATAACTTCTCCACGGTTTTGGTAGACGCCCTGGAAGAAAATATTCAAACCATAAAAAAAGTGGCCCACCCTTAGGGTTGCCGCTTTTTTTTGTGCTGTGGGTCTGTTTTTTCCGGTTATTTGGTAATGGAAACCTGATCCTTACCATCGACTTCAAAAAGTTCCACTTTGACAATTTCTTTTTTTGAGGTGGGTACGTTTTTCCCCACATAATCCGCACGTATAGGCAGTTCCCGGTGACCCCGGTCAATCAACACCGCCAATTGAATCGTCCGGGGCCGCCCGATATCCGTAACCGCATCCAAGGCTGCCCGGGTAGTTCTGCCGGTGAACAATACATCATCAACCAATATTACAATTTTATTTTCGATATCTCCGGGAACTTCACTGCTGTTAATTACGGGATCCCTGTTTTTTTCCGTAAGATCATCCCGATATAAGGTAATATCCAACTTTCCCACAGGAACCTCCCGCCCTTCGATTTCAAAGAGCCTTTTTGCTATGCGATGGGCTAAGGGCACCCCTCGGGTTTTAATCCCCACAAGCACCAAATTCTCAATTCCTTTATTTTTTTCGATAATTTCATAGGAAATGCGAGTGATGGACCGTTTAATGGCATTTTCATCCAGGATATTCTTCAATCAGCTTCTCCCCTTTCATTGATTTAACCTTATTTTCCGCTTTTAAGATTTTTTAAGTCTGTGATCACTTTTTGAAAGTAATCCGGCACCGGTGAATCAAATTCCATGTACTCTCCCGTACTTGGATGTACGAATCCTAACGTTTTTGCATGGAGCATCTGTCCCTCCCGGGAGAAGTGGGACTTCCTTGGACCATATACCGGGTCTCCCACCAGGGAATGTCCGATATACTGAAGATGCACCCGTATTTGATGGGTTCTTCCGGTTTCCAAGCGTGCCTCCAGCAGGGTATGTTTTTCAAAGCGTTCCAGGACTTTTAAATGGGTTTTCGCATATCTTCCGTCGTCCAGGACGGTCATTTTCAATGGATTTTTGGGAGATCTTCCGATGGGCGCATCGATTACCGCTTTTTCTTCCTCCATCACCCCATGAACCAGAAGCAGATACTGTCGCGAAACCGTGCGGTCCTGCAGCTGTTTTTGTAAATCCCGATGGGCCTGATCGGTCTTTGCTACCATCAACAGGCCGGATGTATCTTTATCAATCCGATGAACAATACCCGGTCGAATAACACCGTTTATCGAGGAGAGTTTCCCCTTGCAGTGATACATCAAAGCATTGACCAAAGTGTCTTCATAATTTCCCGCCCCGGGGTGTACGACCATTCCTTGAGGTTTGTTAACCACTAAGAGATCTTTGTCTTCGTAGATGATTTCAATCGGTATATTCTCCTCTTTAATTTCCAAAGGTTTCGGTTCAGGAATTTCAATAATTATTTCGTCCCCTTCTTTTAGAAGGCTCCGATTTTTTCCCGGTTCCTGATTAACTAATGCCCGATTTTCTTTAATTAATTTTTGCAGGTAGCTGCGGCTGTACTCTTCTAAATTTTCGGCTAAAAATATATCCAGCCGCTTTCCTTCATCCTCCGAGTCAAGCATGAACTCGTGTTTTTCCATTTTTACAGCCCCTTTTCTATGGCTTTTTCATAAAATATAATGATCCCGATGGTAATAATGGTACCGACCACAATAGCCATATCCGCCACGTTCCATACGGGCCAAATTCGAAAGTCTATAAAGTCAATCACAAATCCCAGGTACATACGGTCAATTAAATTACCGATGGCCCCGACAAAAATAAGGTTCAAACCGATTTTCAGTATTTTAATTTCCGGTTCCATCTGACGTAAATACCACAGAATAAATATCAAGGTTACAATGGTTGCCACGATAAAAATCCAACGCTGGTCCTGTAATATTCCAAAGGCGGCTCCCCGATTTTCCACATAAGTTAAATGGAAAACATTTTCTATAACAGGAATGCTTCCTACTTCTCTAAGATAGTTGTAAGCCCAATACTTTGTTGCCATATCCATGGCCAGTATGATGATAAACATGCCTATAATCAAAGCTAAAACTCCCTTCCTGGGGTCTGAAAATCCTATTCTTTTAAAATGTCTTTTACTAACTCCTTAGAACGAAAGGCTGCTTTCGCAACAAAGGTTTTATAGTTATCATTGGCGGAGCCGTCAGCTTTATCCGACATTGTGCGAATTACCACAAAGGGTATCCGGTTCATATAACAGGCCTGGGCAATACTCGCCCCTTCCATTTCCGTACACAAAGCTTCAAACTCTTTTTCCAGACGGTTTTTCATTGTTATGCTGCTGACAAAAGTATCTCCCGACACAATTTTCCCCTTTTTAACTCCCTCTTTCCCAAATCTCTCAATGCCCTTCGTATAAGCTTTTTGAACCAAAGCAGGCTCTGCGGGAAAAATCGAGGTAACCATTCTCGGAATTTCTCCGAGCTTATAGCCAAACTCCCGGGCATCTACATCGTATTGCTGCAATTCCGTGGATACCACAATATCCAATATGTTTAAATTCTCCCCAAGGGCTCCGGCTACACCGGTATTGATGATTTTTTCCACGCTGAATTCACTGATCAGGATTTGCGTACAGATTGCTGCATTTACTTTACCGATACCGCTTTTCACCAGAACGATGGATTTGTTTTCTAAAACGCCCTGATAGAAATGAAGTCCTGCAATCTCTTTTTCCAGATGAACTTCCATTTCTTTCTGTAATATTTCTACTTCCTCATCCATAGCTCCAATTATTCCATATTGAATCATGATAATCAATCCTTTCAATTAATTTATTTCAAAAAAAATCTCGCTCTCATCTCCTGTAGCGAGTTTCTTTATTAGTCAATTTCGTCATCTTGATTAAAGTTTACATCAAGAATCGTACTTAACTGAGATTCCAACAAGGTTTTACATCGCACTTTAAAAATATTCATCTGCTTTTTTGCCTCTTCATGCTGATCTTCTATTTTCGCTGTATCCCGTTTGGCCTTTTCAATCATCAGTTTCGCTTCATTTTCCGCTTTTTGTACGATCAATTGCGCTTCTTTATTGGCATTTCGTTTAACTTCATCTGCAGTACTCTGTGCCACGACCAAGGTATTTTTTAGGGTTTCTTCAATATTCTGATATTTTTCAGTATCTTCCTTTGCCCGTTGAACCTCTTCCTTTAGACGACTGTTCTCTTTATATAGAGATTCAAAGTCTGTCAAAATTTCATTTAGGAATTCTTCAACTTCCCGTTCCTTATAACCCCTTACCCCTTTGCTGAATTCTTTTTTTTCAATATCCAATGGAGTGATCATCCTTTGTACCTCCTCATTATAGCAACTTTTCCAACGTTATTTTGATTCTTCCGGATTTCGTTTCCGTCCCAAGGGTTCGAAGATTTATTCTTCCAAAGCCCTTTGCAGAAATTTGATCCCCTTCCTGTAACTCCAGTGCGGTCTTCAGCACTTCCTGAAAATTCACTTTTACATCCCCTTTTTTAATAAGGCTCTGGGCATCCTTTCGGGAGAGCTTGCAAGCCAATCCTAAAACTGCATCCAATCTTAGGGAGGACACACTGCCGGATATCTCCTTTACCGCTTCTTCCGGTTTTTCAATGTTTTCAAAATCATCCATTTCCACATCCACAGGAGCATTTCCGACTTTTTCCAGTTGAAACAAAAGGTAATCCGCAATTTCCCGATCCACGATCATATGACAGTACGCTTCATGGACGATAATATCTCCGATCTTCTCCCGTTTTAATCCCAGGTTCATGACACTTCCTAAGTAATCCCGATGACTCAAGGTTTTAAACCGGTTTTTATTGTTGACTTTTATCAGGGCAATAGAAGGCGTTACCGTCTCCCGGGGTAAATAGTCGTGAAAAATGGTTATCACTTGACGCTCTGCCCCTTGATAACCACCTTCGATTTTATACGTGATCTCTTGAAAACTATTTATAATTCCAATTACCTGCTGTTGTTCATAAGGCGTTAGAAATTCTGTCCATAGTATTTCGTGGTTTTTTAATGCCCCTTCCACTTTCCCCAAGGCTCTTACAACCCGTTCCTTTGCCTCTTGATCCTGTATATGCCGGGTATATTTTTCTTTATCGATCAAAATATCCCTCCATTACAGTACCATAAAGGCTAAATTTCTCAGTAGGGGAATGATTAACCAATTGATTAAAAGTATGGCTACAATCGGTGAAAAGTCCAGCATCCCCTGATATTTAAACACGTTGTAAATTAAATTCCGAACCGGTCCCAGTATAGGTTCTGTCACACTGTGCAGCAGTGCGGCAATGGGACTTGTGGGGTTGGGATTGACCCAGGACATGATGATTCTTGCCAGAATCAAAAAATTTATTATTCTTCCCAATTGAAATAGGGCTTGGCTTACGGTGTATGCGTCAAACAATGTCAAACAACTCCTTAATCTATGTCAGTTAACATTCTATTTCTGCCAAGGAAAAGGTCCCTTTGATTTAAAATCTTCTCTTGTTCCGGCTCCGGTTAATTCTACATTACTGGGAGCTAAAATGAAAATTGATGCAGAAATTTTTTGAATGTTACCTTCTAAAGCATAAACCGCCCCTGATAAAAAGTCAAAGAATTTTTTTGCCAGTTCTGTTTCCACCTCTTCTAAATTAACCACTACAGGCTTTCGGCTTTTTAGGTTATCCACGATAATAGAGGCTTCTTCGAAATCCTTAGGCTCGAAAATCACAACATTTACCTGTTCATTTTTGTGAAGGTTGTATACTTTATTTGTTTTTGAAGTTTGCATAGTCTGCTCCTCTACTACTTCGTCTTCATACTCTTCGTTATCCAATTCCTCATCATCCATCCCAACAAAGTACTTCATTTTTTCAATAAGTTTTTCAGCCATTGTTAAAACCTCCTGTTATTATTTTTTTAATTTCGGTCTTTCCCCAAATAATGTCCTTCCCAGTCGAACCATATTAGAGCCTTCCTCGATTGCTACCTCAAAATCGTTAGTCATTCCCATGGATAAATACTCCATGGTTACATTGTTGTATTCCTCTTTTTTTAGCTCTTCAAACAAATTTTTCAGTTTTTTGAAACATTCTCTGGTTTTCTCAGGATCTTCGTAGTAAGGAGCCATCGTCATTAGACCCCGAATCTTAAGATGTTGAAAACTTTCTATATTTTTCAAGAAGGATGTTGCATCCTCCAAAAAAATACCGTATTTTGCATCTTCCTTAGCAACATTAACCTGTAATAAAGTATCCACGGAAAGGTCTTCTATTTCTCCCCGTTTTTCAATTTCTTTTGCCAGCCGCATGGAATCCAGAGAGTGAATCAGTTTGGTCTTTCCCACTACGTACTTTACTTTATTCCGTTGGAGATGTCCAATCATATGCCAGTGTATCTCTTCTTTCCGGCTTTCCAGCAAATCATATTTTTCAACAAATTCCTGGGCTTTGTTCTCTCCGATCTCCTTAAGTCCTAAGGATAGGGCTTTTTCGATGGTCTCTGTGCTATGGGTCTTTGTCACCGCAATGACGGTAATCTCTTTGCCGTCGGGATTGGCCTTTTCAATTCTTTTTTGAGTATCCAGCCAGTTTTTTTTGATTGTCCTATTCATTGAGTTCTTCCTTCCCTTTACTGTTTCCATGGTTAATTAAAATTTCGTCATATAGTGAAACCGTCTGCTGAAGATCCCCCTCGGAATCCGTGAATCGCTCAGCAGAGAGGATTGCCCGTTGTTCATCGGCTAGAATAATATTTACAGGCACTTCCCGGTTGTTCCCGGATTTTCTTTGGGTTACATAAGCCTGTTCCTCTTGATAGTACACTGCATCAATGGGTACGCTTAAACCTTCTACTTTTCTTTTAATTAAAGTAAAATTTAGTTTTCGATGGTCATAAACACCCTCCAGATATTCTGTGCTCTCAAATAAGATTAAGGAAGGGTTGTTACTCTCTCTTTCCTGAATCCATACAATCTCTCCTCGAGCCCTATTGCCTTGGACTTCTATCCAGACCCTTTGACCCGGTTGTAATTTATCTGCTCTGTCCGGTGAAACAACCCCTGCAGCACCCCAGTGGTAACCGGTAATGAGACGAATCCCGTCCTGGGTATCCATGTCCTCATTAGCCAAGAGCTCTTGTATGGTTTCCAGATAGGAAGGGGGATTATGCAGCACCTTTTTTAAGTTTAAACTTTTTTCAAAACCATCACGGCTGTCTGTAACAACTCCGGGACTTGGGCTGTTTAAATTATTTGTGATCCCTTGACCGTGGGCTACCCGCTCTCCTGATTCCACCGTCATTCCCCGGGAGTTATTTGTCAACACTTTTTCCTCCCGAAGGATTATCCCCTCAAATGACAGGGTCTCTTCCAAGGTTCCATGGGTGATTGTGTGGAAATGATTGGAGTTTTCTGTTAAAATCGGTGTGGTCCTTGAGACAATGTAGACTAACACAATCAACAGAATAAATGCTTTATTGAACTTCTTTTTCCTTCTTTTTTTCCATAGGGAATGGTTTATTATTCCATTTTCTGGTATCAACGAAGGGAACCTCCCCTCTTCTTAGAATCCTTATTTAACTCTATTCTCCATTGATTTCAAAATTCCTGCCTGTTTTTGAATATTTTTCATAAAATAGCGATTTTTTTTCAAAAAAACCGTCTTTTTATCATAAAAAGACGGGGTTTCGCAGGTATTTAGAAAAATTTCCCATATTTACTAGCAACTTTTAGCTCTTTAATGGCATGAATTTCTAAATTCTTAACTCCTTTAGATCCCATCAGCAAAATTGTCTTTTTATCCTTTGCCAAACCTAATACTGTTCCTTTTATGGACTTTGCGCTTTTCAGTTTGACCTTTATCTCATCCCCCGCCATCAATTCATGGGTTCCAAGTTTAAAATGCTTAATTTCCACTTCTTTAATCTGCTCCGGATCCACATTTTTATAATCCAGATAGATCATATTGTTTTTTAAATAAATCTTTTCTTTCAGTACGATAAAAATGTATCCTGTCAGGCTGCCGATCCAGATAATCACGGCAAATCGGAGTACATAATTGAACATAGTAAACTTCCTTTCTATAGTCAGGGCCCGATAGCTTCCTATTTTTCTAAGATACTACCTATTATAACATCTTTAACAATTTTTCAAAGGTTTTTTCCGAGGATTGGCGGATTTTTAGGGTAAATATATAAAAATCTCAAAAAGGGGTGTTCCCATGAAGAGACGAAAACTGCTGGTTTTATCCATTGATGCCTTAAACACTAAGGATTTTAACATCATAAAAGAACTCCCGAACTTCTCCGAATTTTTTAAAAAGGGATCTTACGGCAAGACCTTAACAGGGGTTTATCCCAGTCACACCTATACCGCTCATGCTTCGGTCATCACCGGTGTTTATCCCGACAAACACGGCGTAATTTCCAACTACATCCCTACCCCGGGAGAACTGAAACCGGATTGGCACTGGCAGTATGATCATATCCAAAGCCCCAACCTTTTGGATTTGGCCCTTGAAAAAGGATTAACCACCGCAACATTTTTATGGCCGGTCACGGCAAAGGGGCCTCAAGATTATAATCTGCCGGAAATCTGGGATCCCCGGGGAGTAAAAAACCAGATATGGTTGTCCATATCCAACGGCACCCCCCTGTTTTTACTTCGCGTCTATAAAAAGTTCCGCCACCTTCTTCGGGGAACTAATCATCCGGAACTGGACGACTTTACCACCCAATGTGTTTTGGATTTATTATCCCGAAAAAATGTGGATCTGACCTTTGTTCATTTAACAGATCTTGATACCCATCGTCACTACTACGGAACGATGCATGAGGAAAGCCGGAAAGCGCTGGTTCGAACAGACCGACGATTGGGTTCGATTTTCTCTCTCCTTTCAGAAAAAGGGGAGTTGGAAAACACCGATATTATCGCCTTTGGGGATCACGGATTTTTAGACATTACCCATCGTGTGCACCTCAATCATCTGTTTCTGCAAAAAAAATGGTTGGAATTCAATGAGCAGAACCGGCTGCTCCATTGGAAAGTCTGGGCCAATTCCTGCGAAGGCTCCTGCCATATTTACCTTGAGGATCCGAAGGATCATAAATTCGAAACCCAGGTATACAACTACCTCCTGGAGCTTCAAAAGGATCCCGGTTTTGGCATCGAACAGATCTTTACCCGAAAGGTTTTCGATCAACTGCACACCGGAGGAGAGGCTTCTTTTATTCTAGAGGCCCGAAAGGGTTTTGCCTTTACCCATGACTGGCAGGGACCCGCCATTGAGCCGATTGAAAAAAATCCGGATAAAAAAACCATGATTGCCTGCCATGGATATTTTCCCCATAAAGGGGACTACACTTCCTTAATCCTAGCTAAGGGACCCTCTTTTAAAAATGGAGGGGTGCTTGATTCGGCTCGTATCATCGATATTGCTCCGACCCTGGCAAGAATCCAGGATTTGAACCTTCCCTCCGCCGACGGACGGGTCTTGGAAGAGATCCTTACCCTCCCTCCAAAACTTTAAAGGGCCGGTGAATCCGGCACCAATGAATTCGCAGCCAAAAAAACCTAAAGATTCAGTGAAATAATCTTTAGGTTTTTTTAGTTTTACGGCTAAAAGTCTTTTAAAATTTCCTCTTTTTTTTCCAGGGCTTCCTCAATACGGTCCATGTAATGCCCCAGACCTTTAATGTTTGGAACCCGTTTTACTTCATCGGTCTTTAAGTTTACAACCTTCGATACGGCTCCCGCTCCAAATCCCAGAATCGTCTCTTTTTCCGACATGATTTTCATATTGTACAGGGACTGCCCGCCTTTTTTGCTATAGCCCACATTTTCAAAATTCCCCAGCATATTCTTTTGTCGATACATATAATAGGGAATATAGCCATGCTCCTTCGTAAAACCCTCAATTTTGTCCAGCATTTTAAGAACCCCCTCTTCTCCGAGGGTCAATAGATCCTGGTGCTCTTTTAAATAAGAATTGGTTTTAATCGCAAGGGTATGCACCGTCAAATTTTCCGGCTGCAGTTTTGCAATTTCCTCCAGGGTATGGTCCAGGGACTGTTCAGTTTCTCCCGGCAAGCCGATAATCAAATCCATATTCACGGATTCAAACCCCACTTTTCGGATCATCCCGTAGGCTTGATGAATCTGTTCAGGGCTGTGTTTTCTGCCGATGGCGATCAAGGTCTCTTCATTCATGGTCTGAGGATTCAAACTGATTCTTCCCACCCCGTGATCTTTTAGACACTGCAGTACTTCCATGGAAAAAGTATCCGGTCTTCCCGCCTCTACGGTAATTTCTTTTAGCCGGGAATAGCCTTCAAGATCCTGCAGCGCTGCAAACAAGGCTTCGAACTGTTCCCGGTTAAGGATGCTCGGTGTGCCTCCTCCCACATACAGAGTGTTGACTTTGATGTTCTTTTGATTAATTATTTTTATTGAAGCTTGCAGTTCTTGAATAAGCTTGGTTAAATACTGCTGTACTTCCCCTTCCTTACGATAAAGATCATTGGATGGAAAGGAACAGTAATAACAACGGCTGGGACAAAAGGGAATGCTGACATAAATATTGAGGGCTCTTTGCTCTAAGGGGTAAATTAATGCCCGCTCTTCCTTGGCAATGTCAATTAACAGCCGGGCTTTATCTTTTTCTAAGAATTTTTCTTCTGTCAGGGTTTGAAAAATCTCGTCGCAGCCCATAGAGGCTTCCAGCATATTCTGCACGATCTTTACCGGTCGGATCCCCGTAAAAATCCCCCATACCGGCTTTTTTCCCGTCAGCTCCCTCAGCACCATAAATAAGCAGCTTCGCAGAGCTTCTCTTTGGTTTTTGTCGTAGGCCAGGGCCTTTTCCCGGGGTTGTAACTTCTCATCGGGGATTTTCACCGGCCTTTGATGTTCTGCGGTTTTACCCTGAATCTTTCCTTGGGCAGCGGCCCGGAGAGTACCCGTTAGATCCTTTTCCAAACGGGATATCACAAAATCCTTCTCCCGGGATAGCTGAGCCATTTCTTCGTATATTTCCACCTCGGAATCAAAGAGTTTGGTTAATTCCCTTGTATCGTAAATATTTTTATGTCCTCGTAGGATCACTTGAATCATTATTAACGCCCCTTTTCAGCAGTTGAGTTGATATTGTGCTATTGGTATTGAATGGTATTGAAGTTTACAGTAAATTACTATAGAATCTTTTATAACATACTGTATGATAAAAAACAATAAGGATGTGGAAATCCCATGAATAAAGTCCATCTTACCTTTGTCCAAATGGATATCGAGAAGAATCAATTTCAAAAAAACAAGGAGAAAATTCGAATGCTTCTTCAAAAGGCGGACCCTACGGATTTCATCGTCCTTCCGGAGATGTGGTCCGTGGACTTCGATTTTAAGAACATGAAAAGTCATGGAGAAAATTATGATAAGCCTTTACAGTTTTTACAGCAGCTGGCCCGAAAACACAAGGCCACAATTGTGGGCGGCAGTGTCCCCCAGCAAACGGGGGACAAACTGTTTAACACCACCTTTGTTATCAATCCCACGGGAACCCTTCAGGGAATGTACTGGAAGATGCACCTGGTTTCCCAGGATAATTTGGAAGGTCAGATATTCGATCGGGGAGACAGAATTCCAAGGTTTTTCTCCCCTAAAGCCTCTTTTGGCGTTACCAACTGTTATGATCTTCGTTTCCCCGAGATTTTCCGGGGCATTTCGTTAAACGGCTCGGAAATTATTTTTCTGGTCGCCCAGTTTCCGGAACCTTTGTATTCCCACTGGATTACCCTGTTAAGGGCTCGGGCTATTGAAAACCAAGTATACATTGCTGCGGTCAACCGGGTGGGCCCCGGCTATTTCGGTCACTCCCTGGTGGTGGATCCCCAGGGGGAAGTGATTTTTGAAGGAGACCAATCAGAAAATCTTTACCAGATTACTATTGATTTGGACCGGGTAAAGCAGGAAAAAGAAAAACGGAATGATTTATCCGTCATTAACGAACATGCCTATAATAAATGGGTCTACCCCCATAATTTTATCGGTGTGGGGGGCCTGCTGGAGATTGACGACAGGGTATTGATGGTTAAACAGAATTACGGCCGCCTAAAAGGCATGTGGTTAATGCCGGGAGGGCATCTGGACAAAGGAGAGAAGCTGAATCAGGGAGTGGAACGGGAGGTTCTTGAAGAAACCCAGATAAAAGGGGAAGCTACGGATATTATTGCCATTCGGTCCAACAGTACCGAAGAGGTTGTGGACTGCTACATCGTATTTAAAATGGACTATATCGAAGGCACACCCATCCCCGACGGATTCGAGAACACCGATGCCCGTTTCTTTACAAAAGAGGAAATCATGACCCGCCAGGATGTGGCTCCCTTAGCTGCGGAAATCATCCAGTATTATTTTGAAAACAAACATCGGGGGTTTAAGGAACGTAAAGACTTTGCCTCCTTTAACGACGATTATACGCTTTACACCTAGGTTTTGAAGTGCCCTTTTTCGAATACCGGCCCTCAATCCAAATAAAAGGTGCTGCCATCTCGGGATGTTTCCCGGGACAGCAGCACCTTTTCTCCGTTCTTTTGCTTTCTCCTTACTCTTGCACCGTTTTTCCCTTTATTCTTCCTGATCCTTTTGAAATTCCACATAGGTCAGATTGGTCTCTAAAAATCGGGCGATGGCATACAGCGTATCGGACAGACGGTTGACATAACGGATCAGTTCTTTCCGGATGTCCGCTTCCTTACTCAGGGTAAGCATTCTTCGTTCTCCCCGTCGGCAAATGGTTCTTGCCAGATGAAGGGCTGCACTCTCCTGATTGGATCCGGGAATAATAAACATGGATTTTTCTTCCTTGTTCATCTTCTCCAGATAGTGGTCAATGAGTCCTTCCAGTTTTTTTATGTCCGCTTCTTTGATTTTCTCGGGGAAAGTCTCTCCCTTTGTGGTGGCCAGCTCTCCGGCTACATCAAATAGGCTGCGTTGAATATCAAAGAGAATTTTTCGGGTTTCTTCATCCTTAATAAAGCTGCGGGCCAGTCCAATGCTGGAATTCAGTTCATCTATGGTTCCATAGCTCTCTACCCTTATGGAGTCCTTGTCCACCCGGGTGTCATCAAATAAACTGGTTTGTCCTTTATCTCCGGTTTTCGTATAAATTTTCATTAAAACACCCCATCTTTTTATATTTTTTAGGCATTACTCCTATACTCTATATTTTCCCTGCTTTCCGATAAGTAAACATCTTGATATGTTTTACGGTTTATTATAAAATCAGCTGATCCTTCCCCGACTTTTTCGCAGCACATTCCCACTTGATGAGGTCCGCAATTTTTTCCAACCCTTTTCGAATCTCTTTTTCCTCAACATTGGCTATACTCATGCGAAAATAGGATTTATCGGTTTTTTCATGGAAAAACAGCCGCCCGGGAGCCACGATAATATTCATCGCTTCCAATTGGTTGATAAATTCCTGTTCATTTATCGTCTCTGGAAGTTCAAACCAGAAGTTCAGCCCCCCCTTTGGAAAAGTGAATTTCACGTTTTTCGGCATTTTATCCCTGATTTCTTCCATGGCCAGGTCAAAACGTTTCTGATACAAGTTTTTCAGGGCTTCAATGTGTTTTCCCCACAACCCCTGTCCCATATACTCTTTTAAGGCTCTTTGCAAAAGTCCCGAGGTGGAAATATCGGAAATAAGCTTGGCTTCAAGAATAGCGGATTGGAGTTCTTCGGGTACCACCAAAAATCCTAATCGAAGGCCGGGCATAAAGATCTTCGAAAAACTTTTTAAGTAAATCACTTTGTTTTCTTTATCCATGCTTTTAAGTGTCCTTGAATCCTGGGAATAAAAACTTAAATCACTTAAATAGTCGTCTTCCAAAATGTAAAAGTCATACTCCTTTGCCAAGGATAAAAGCTTGTTTTTCTGATAACTGCTATAGGAGGTGCCCGTAGGATTTTGAAAATTCGGCATTACATACAGCAACTTGGGATCGGTTCGTTTTATGGCCTCCTCCAGCTTTTTCAAGTCCATTCCGTCGTTTTTCAGCGGTACCCCTTCCAGTTGTACTCCCCTGGACTTAAAAGCCCCGATGGCTCCCGTATAGGAGGGGTTTTCTATAATCACGGTGTCCTTTTCAGTAAGCAGGGCCTTTACTATAAGGTCAATTCCCTGCTGGGCACCGGAGATCACATGGATTTGGTCCTCATGACTTTGGATATTATACTTTCGGATGTATTCCCGAAGTTCCCGACGAAGCTCCATATCTCCCTGCCCAAGGGTGTACTCAAAGGCCTTTGCTCCGTCCTTATCCATTACATGATTGATGATTTTTTTAAAATCCTCTATTGGAAAAAAATCATAGGATGGGGTTCCGCTGGCAAAGTTCAGGATTTTTTCTTCCCGGGATTTAACAAAACTCCCGCTTCCCGGCTTTTTTATGATGTAATCCTTGTCTTCCAATACTTCATAGGCTCTTACCACCGTGGCGATGTTCACATCCAGTAACTCTGCAAGCTTTTTAATCGAAGGCAGCCGTTCTTCTCCTTTGATGACCTTTTCTTCGATCAGTCCCAGGATCTGGTCTGCCAGTTGCTGATATAAATAATCCGTTCCCGTTTTAGCTAATTTGATTCCTCGATACTTCTCCATAGGGCCCTCCCTTCCATAAAAATTTATGTATATTATACTATAGCACACTGAAAATAGCACTTTCCCTTAGGATCTTTGAAATTGACCTTTGTTAAAAATTATGAGATAATAATTTTGTCAGTGGAATATTCTAAATTGTCGCAAAACTAATGAGGTGAGGTGTTTTTATGAAAAATGTTTATAATGTAGGTATCATCGGCGTGGGGATTGTGGGAGAGCGATTGATTAAGACCTTCAATCAAAACCCCCGATTCCGCATAATACAAATTACCGACAAGAATCCTGAAAGACTTGGGGAAATGGCTGAAAAGTATGATCTTACCGCCGTAAATGAATATCAGGAAATTCTTGATAATGCCTTGGTGGATCTGGTGTATCTTGCGGTTCCTCCCAAACATCACCACAGCATTGGAATGAAAATCATTGAATCGGGAAAAGCATTCTTTTGTGAAAAGCCCTTGGCTAATTCCACCAAAGAAGCTCGGGATATGTACACCGCCGCACAGGAAAAGGGAATTATTAATGCGATGAACTTTCCTCTGCCCTATACAAATGCCGTAAAGAAAGCGGAAAATCTAATTAAAGAGAATTATATCGGCAAAATTCGAAGAGTGGAGCTTACGGGGTATTTTGCAGAATGGCCCAGACACTGGCAGCAAAATCCTTGGATTGACACAAAGGAACAGGGCGGTTTTACCAGAGAGGTCTTCACCCATTATATTCAATTAATTCAGCGTTTTTATGGTAATATTTTCGATATCCGCTCACAAATTAAGTATCCCGCTGACGAAGAATCAGCAGAGCGGGAACTTATAGCCACGGGATGTCTTACCAACGGTGTGAACGTTTTAATCAACGGACTTTGCGATGTGGGCCGGGAAGATTTCTTATCCTTAACCCTCTTTGGAGAAAACGGAGTAATTGCCCTGAGAAACTGGCGAAATATTTGGATTGCTCAAAAGGACGAAATTTTAAATAAACTTCCCTCGGAGGATGAAGATACCACGGGTAAAATTGCAATGGAGCTTGCTAAGGCCCTGGATGGAGAGCCGGGAAATCTGGTAACCTTCAAGGACGGCTATGAAACCCATGGAATCATCGAGGAACTGTTAAAGGGTCGTGATTAAAATCCCGATTAAGTAGATCCCGTACATTCCTAACAATGACCAACCCATGTTCTTTGTCAGCTGTTTTTTGCGACTGTGCACAAAAGCCATAATCGCGGTAGTAATGATCAGTACAAAGGGCAAGTGGAATCCCAGTATACTGCTTCCGATGGGTACCGGTTCCAATGTTGCCATTAGTCCAATCACTAAAATAATATTTAATATGTTTGCCCCCATAATATTGCCCACGGATAAATCCTGGGCTTTTTTTCTTATGGCGGAAATTGCAGTGACCAGCTCCGGTAAGGAAGTTCCCACCGAGGTCATGGTAAGACCGATAATCAAGTCCGGCACACCCAGAAGCTGTGCGATGATTTCCCCGTTGTTTACTAATAAATCCGCCCCGAATACAGTCATTCCCAGCCCTAAAATGAAAATGAATACGGAGTACAGCACTTCCTTTTTCTCTATTTTTACAGCGGGTGCAGCGCCCCGGTTTTCTTTAGCCCTTTCCAGTTTTTCTTCCTGTTGAATTTTCCGAGCCTCCCAGACATTTCGAAGCAGGTAAAAGACCAACAAACCAAGAAGCAGGATTCCGGTCCAACGCAGAAGTTCGCCGAAGAGCAGTCCTAAGGCGATGACAAGCACCACAAGAAAAAACAGTCCTTTGCTGTTTTGTTTAAGGCTTTTGCCATGATTGATTTTGGGCTGGGTAAAAATCAAGATCATCGCCAGTACCACGCCGGAGTTAAAAGCAATGGACCCCAGAACGTTTCCCATAGCCATATCCGTATTCCCTTTCAATGCGGAATTCGTGGATACCATAGCCTCCGGCAAGGTGGTGCAAAGACTGACCAGGGTTGCTCCGATCATGATATCCGAAATTTTTAGCGCTCTTGCAATCCATACGGCACCTTCTACAAACCAGTCACTGCCTTTAATAATCAATAACAATCCTAAAAAAAACCATATAAACGGCATAATTTCCATATAATGTCCTCCATTTTTCCTGCCTTGTGTCTTCCCATGGATTTTATTATAACCATATTTTTATAATATTACCAGGAATCCTTAAGGGCTGTTGTTTTTAGGTTTTGAGGTTTGCTAATCAGTAAAAAACGGCATAATTACTTCAATTATTCGGTTAGCGATTTTTTCATACCCGGCTCCGTTGGGATGCAGCAGATCCGGGGAAAGGCTTTCCGTCAGCTGAAATTGAAAAAGGTCATAGGTGGGAATCCAAACAAAATCCTGTTCTTTTTCAATCATCTGATAGGTTATGGCGTTCCACCGCAGCAAAAATTCAGTCTCCTCCGGGCTTTCATCTGAGTAATCCAGATTGTACAGTCCTAAAAACACCACCAGGGCCCCGGGGTTCGCTTCCCGAATACGCCGGATGGTTTCCTCCAAAGCTTCTTGATACCCTTCTTCGATGTTCTGATAGGCTTCCGTCCATTCACTGGCAGGCAGTCCTCTTATGCTTCGTACATCATTTCCCCCGATGGAGATCATAATCATATCCGTATGTTGAAGTTCTTCTTGGAACTCATTATTATTCAACAGTTCCAACATCTCTGAAATTCTGAAACCCTCCACTGCATAATTATCGTGAATAATCGGCACATCCAGGAATTCATCGAGCTTTTGAACGGTTCTCCCTGCAAATCCCAGGCCTTCTTCATCGCCGGTTCCCCGGGCTAAAGAATCTCCAAGGGTCAAAATGTGATGCCCGCCATCGTTTACTTCCTCTATTTCTTCACTTCGTTCCTCTATCCTGTTTTCTCCATTAGCGGTTTCTTCCTCCTGCATGGCTCCTTGGGTCACCTGGAAGGCTTGAAGGATTCCAAAAATGAAAAAAGGAACAGCAATAATTACACTTACCAATGTTATGGGCCAAATTGCTTTTTTTATCGATTTTAACATTTTTCTCCTCCTAATCTAAAATATCCTTATAAGAAAATACTCCAAAGGCTACCAGGGTGGCAGCCAAGGCCCAAAGCAGCAATACACCGATGGAAAAACTTAAACTCAGCCCCTCCACCGGCTGTAGATCCCCGGATAAAAAGTCGGTCAGACGAAGATTCACATTGAATAAATACCGGGTGATTTCCCAGTCACTGATAAAGAAACTTAAAAACGTTCCCCCGATTAAGGAAGACATCATAATCCCGATGGATGCCGCCGTGCTTTTTACCAGGACGGAAACCATCAAGGCCATCTTTCCAATGGAAAAGGCCACGATATATCCCAGGGAATAGGTCATAAAAATATAGGTTCCCCGGGATACGGTTTGAATATTGGAGGCATCCAGCTCTCCGTTAACCACACGAAACCCCGTAATCACCGGTTCCCTAAAACCACCGTGCCCGAAGGTAATATAGGAAATCCCCAAGGCAATAACTGCCATCAGCAAAATTACGATCATCTCTAAAATTGTCAGTGCCAGTAATTTGGAAGTCAAGATCTTCCAACGGGGAACCGGCCGGGTCATCAGCAGTTTAATCGTTCCCGTGGTGGATTCCTTGGATACAATATCCGATGCCAACAGGATGATCAGCAGGGGAAGAAACAGGAATATGGATTGCTCCATAAAGTTGCTCATAAACTGGGCCGCACTGAAAGTGGTGGGATTGATATCCTCGGCTAAATAATACCGCAGCTGCTCTGCTCGTACTTGGATGCTTGCTCTTCCTTCTTCGGGGATAAAGGGATTGTCCAGCCGTCTTTCCAGGTCCAGAAGCTGCTGATTCGTAATTTCCCGCCAGTCGTCCACGTCGTCGATCCCAAGCCTCTCGGCAATTTGGCTTTGGGTCCGCTCCCTTGTATAATGTTCTCCATAGGCAAATAGACCGATCAGGATGATCAAAATTCCAACAATCACCCAGAGACGCTTTTTCATAATGATTTTAAAAACTTCGTTTCCCACTAAGCTATACAATTTCATCACCCGCTGTCAGGGCTAAGAAAAGATCCTCTAGGGATTTTTGATTTTTATTCACATAGAGTAACCCCACATCCGCTTCCATAAATCGTTTATTCACCATGGATACCTGATCTTCCCCGATAAAGGCCAGCAAGGTTTGATCTTCCTTTAACTGTACCGCCGTTTGAAATTCTTCCTCCAGGATTTTTTTTCCTTGCTGAACCTCTTTGATCTTCCATATAATTCCCTGATCCTTCACGATGTTTTTTACCGTGGTCACTTGAACCACTTCCCCCTGTTTGATAATCGCCACCCGGTCACACATCATTTCAATTTCCGCTAAAATATGACTGGAAACCAGCACCGCCATAGACTCCTCATGGGCTAATTTTTGAATCAGTTTTCGAAATTCACTGATTCCTGCGGGATCCAAACCATTGGCCGGTTCATCCAGAATCAATAGTTTCGGTCTTTTCATGATGGCCTGGGCAATACCTAATCGCTGCTTCATCCCCAGGGAGTAGGTATATACCTTATCATCAATTCTCTTTTCCATACCCACAAGGGATACCACTTCTTTCATTCTCTCCTTGGTGATTCCTTTTTCCATGGAGGCCAGAATTTTAAGGTTTTCCCACCCGGATAAATAATCATACATTTCAGGATTTTCAATAATGCACCCCACATTTTTCATAGCCTTTACAAAGTCTTTTTCAATGGAATGCCCCGCGATAAAAACTTCCCCTTTCGTCATCCGGATAAGTCCTACAATCATTCTAAGGGTTGTGGTTTTCCCGGAGCCGTTGGGCCCTAAAAACCCTAGAACTTCTCCGGAAAACAGTTCCAAATTAATGCCTTTAATAATTTTTTTGCCTTTGATGGCTTTATGCACATTGCGCAGTTCTAGCACCAGCTCACTCATTTTCATTCCAGCTCTCTGTTTTAATTTTTATCTGGGATATTTATACCCAGAGGCCTCTGCTTATCCCATATAATTTATTCTCCTAGGCCTTAAAATTATAAATCGGTTTCAAATGTTTAAGAATCAGCACGGTAGGATGAATATGCTTTAGGATGTCCTCCATGGGTTTATATGCCATGGGGGCTTCGTCTAGGGTCTTAGAGCTTACGGAGGAGGAATAAATCCCCTTCATGGACTGTTTAAAAGCTTCCATGGATACCTGTCTTTTCGCTTCCCGCCGACTCATCAACCGGCCCGCACCATGGGGGGCGGAGTAGTTCCAATCCGCATTCCCAAGTCCTTCTCCCAGGAGACTGCCGTCCTTCATATTAATGGGGATCAAGACCTTTTCCCCTTTTTTAGCGGAAACCGCTCCCTTTCGAAGAATGTTTTCCTTAAGATCTATATAGTTGTGAATGGTATGAAAACTCTCTTCCATAGTAAAGGGACGGTTGAAAAATTCTTCCATCACTTTTCTTGCCATCACTTCCCGGTTAACCTTTGCATAACGTTGAATCAAGTCCATATCGTGTAAATAATCTTCCAACTCTTTTCCTTCAAGGTAGCAAAGCTCTTTTGGAATTTCCCTTTGATCCTTTAGATTTTTTTGAGCGATTTTTTGATAGTATCTTGCAATCTGATTTCCTAAATTACGGCTGCCGCTGTGAAAAACCAGATACTGTTCCCCTTCGTCATCCCTATCAATTTCAATAAAATGGTTTCCTCCCCCAAGACTGCCCAGGGCTAAATTAAATTCCTCCGCACTTTTATCCAAGGCAGCAATGCCCTTAAGGCTCTTGATTTCCTTCACATAATCAATCTGGGGCTTCTTATGATTTTTAAAACCGCTGGGAATGTTTCCCCGAATATACAAATCCAGTTTCCGTAAATCCACTTCCTTCTTTCCGATGGGTACCGTAAGCATGCCGCAGCCAATATCCACCCCCACAAGATTGGGCACCACTTTATCCGTTACGGTCAGAGTCGTCCCGATGGTTGAACCCATACCCGCATGGGCATCGGGCATCACCCGTATTTTAGTATCTTTTAAAAACCATTGATCGCATAAAGTTTGAATCTGTTCTTTTGTCTGCTCCTCCAGTTCATCGCTGAAAACCTTGGCTTCGTTGTATTTTCCTTTGATTATCATGGTTCTCCTCCTTTCTTAACCCATTATTCGGATAAATGCTTTTCAATAATACCCGGCATTTTAAAAATCGAGGGTACCCGGCCTTCCACCGCAATTTCTCCGTTGATGATCAAGGCAGGGGTCTCTGTCACTCCATAGCTATGAAATTCCCGGGGATTACAGATCATGGTTATTTCACTTTTAACTTCTAATCGTTTTAAGGCCTCATCCACGATGGGCCGAAGTTTTGAGAATCCTCATCCGATATCCTCCAATATAATAATAGGCAGCATCAAATCCCTCCAATCTATTAATATATTACCCATTTTTTTGTTTTATTATGAACTTCTTTTGGATTTTCATTGACAAAGTTTGATTTGCTCCATATAATGATATCAGATTAACACCCCCTTGCCTAGGGGGTCAATGAAAGGAGTTTTTACATGTTTACGGTAATTCTCTACGTATTGGCCTCAATCTTATTATTGCTGTCTTTTGTTAAGGATCGAACGAAAACTAAAAAAGCCTTGATCAAAGCCTGGAAATCTTTTGAAAGCATTCTGCCCCAATTTATCGGCATCCTGGTGATTATCGGTTTAATGCTGGCAGTGATCGATCCGGAGACCATCTCCCGACTGATCGGAGGAGAATCCGGATTTTTCGGGATGCTTCTTGCCGCCATTGTCGGCGGCATAACCTTAATCCCCGGCTTTGTAGCCTTTCCCCTGGCTGCAACTTTACTGAATAACGGAGCGGGTTTTATGCAAATTGCTGTTTTTATCTCCACCTTAATGATGGTGGGTATCGTAACCCTACCCTTGGAGATTCAGTATTTTGGGAAACGGGCAGCGATTCTTCGAAATACCCTGGCCTTTTCCTTTTCTTTTGTGGTAGCCTTAGTGATTGGAGTGGTGTTAGGATGAAAAAAATACTCAATCGTTACAAGTTTGCACTTATTTTAATATTCCTCAATGTGATTCTTTTATTTCTCCTGCCGGAAATCGGCTTTTCTTCCTTAGGGCACACAAGGGATAATACAATGGAAATGCTGTACGTGGTCCCGCCGATTTTTATCATTCTCGGCCTGTTGGATGTTTGGGTGCCCCGGGAAACCATGATCAAGCTTATGGGAGAAAAATCCGGTCCCCTGGGCAAATTAATCGCCTTTTTAATGGGATCCCTGGCAGCAGGACCCTTGTATGTGGCTTTTCCCGTTGCCGGTCTTTTGCTTAAGAAAGGCAGTAAATTTTCCAATGTACTGATTTTCATCGGTGCCTGGTCCACAACCAAAATTCCGCTGTTATTATTTGAAGCAAGCGCTCTGGGTTGGACCTTTATGCTTACCCGGTTTACGGTTAATATCTTTGTGATCCTTCTGATCGCAGGATTGACGGAAAAGTTGTTAAACACCGCGGATAAAACCCAGATATACGAAAAAGCTCACTCCTTAAGTAATTAGGGAATGAGCTTTTATTTTATTGCCTGTATATTTTTTTCTACCAAACCTCGACAAAAGCCGCATTGCTGTAGATATCTTCCAATCTTGTTTTATGCTGCTGCTCCATTTTTACCAGTTCTTCAAAGGTTGCCTTTTGCTTTTCTTCTTCGCTGGCCTCTGCAAACTGGCGATACATATTCATCGCTTCTTCTTCTTTTTTCATGGCCAGAGCAATGGCGTCCTTAAAACTCATATCCGTGGACAAAGTCTTTTCCTCTACGGTCTCCGAAAGCTGAAAGTCTTTGTTTTCCTTAAACTTCATGGTTTTCATATCATTGTTCAAATAACCTTCAAGCAGTACTTTGTGTTTGGTTTCTTCCTCTGCAAGGTCCTCAAAAGTTTTTTTCAGATTCTTGTCTTGAATTTTCTCCGCCGCTGCTTTGTAAAACTCATGGGCTTCCACTTCGTTTTCCACAGCCATCTCTAAAATATCCTTATAAGTTTTCATCTTCATACACCTCCATTTTAATAGCTACAATATCATCATAGCCTACTTTTACTGAAAAAGTCAATCGAAAATTGATATTAATTTAACAACTATTCCATGGGACTCCAAGTGCATCGTCTTTACTCTGTCCTTAAATCATTTGCCTGATTTTTATACCCCTATTTCCAAGATCAAAACCGGTAATTCAACATCCCGGGGCCCTTACATACTAAGTCGGACAAGTTAAGAGGACAAGGATTACCGGTTATTTTCCTTAAAACAATATTATACTTCTTTACTGAGTCTTATAAACTCTTCGATATCTTTTTCAATAAGGGCTAAGGAGCTTTTCCAGAATTCCGGATTCTGAACATCAATGCCTACCATTTTTGCCACGTCCTTTATTTCATTTTTTCCCGTAGCCTTCAGCAGTTTTGTATATTCCGGTACAAAGGCCTCTCCCCGTTTTAAATACTCCGCATATACCCCTTTGGCAAACAACAGTCCGAAAGCATAGGGGAAGTTGTAAAAACTGAGTCCTGCGGAATAGTAATGGGGCTTGTTGACCCACATGTAGGGATGCAGGGCATTATGGTCCAAACCTTCGCCGTAGGCCTGTTTTTGTGCCCAAAGCATGGTATCTTTCAGCTCCTGAACCGACAGGGCATGATCTTCCCGAATTTCAAATACTTTACTTTCAAAAAGGAAGCGTGCCATAATGTCCACAATAACCTGGCCGGCTCCTTGCAGATTCGCTTCCAATATTGTGAAGGCCTCTTTTTTATCGGCTTCCTTTAAGGCGGCCTTTACAACAATGGTCTCGCAAAATATCGAAGCGGTTTCTGCAATAGGCATGGTATATCCGCTGTTAAGAAGATGCTCCTCTTTTAAACACTCGCCATGAAAGGCATGACCCAGTTCATGGGCAAGGGTGGTCATATTGCTGAAGCTTCCGTCGAAATTTGCGAGGATCCGGCTTTCTCCTATGGGGTGGATGTTTGCACAAAAAGCGCCTCCCCGTTTTCCCTCTCGAGGTTCAGCATCAATCCACTCTCTATCAAAGGCTTTTTTTGTAAACTTCTCCAATTCCGGACTGAAGGTTTTAAAATTCTTCAAAACAAAATCCCGGGCCTCTTCATAGGTAAAACTCATATCCGCCTCGCCGATAGGAGCAAACATATCGTATAAGGGAAGACCGTTTTTATGACCGAGAAGCTCTCCTTTTCGTTTGTAGTACTCCCGGAATTTCGGCAAACTTTCCTTCATGGCCGTAAGCATGGCGTCCAAGGTTTTTTGATCAATTCGGGATTTTAATACGGTCTCTTCCAGGGGACTCTTGTAACCCCGCATTTTTGTCGTCGTAAGAACTTCCCCCTTAATACCGTTTAGGGCTGCGGCGGAAGACTCCTCAATTTTTGTATATGCCTTTAGCTCTGCCTCATATCCTTTTTTACGCACCTCCGGGTCCTTATGAAAGGCCAGGTTTCTTGCGGCGGGTAAGGGTAATTTTTGCTCCTTGCCATCCAGTTCAATCTCCACCATTAAGGTGGAAGAGATTACATTTTGAAGATTAGACCAGGCCTTTGATCCGGTCTCCTGCATCTTTGCAATGGTCACTTCCTCTTCTTCGCTAAGCAGGTACCGGGTCTTTTGGTATTTTTCCATCAAGTAAAACTCGTATTCCCGGAGTTTTTCCGAGGAATCAATCAAGCTTTTTAAGTCCTTCCGCTCCTTTAACCATTTATCAAATAGCACCGAGGCTTTGGTAAGGTCGGTAATTGCTTTATTGATTTTTTCCATGTACTTTGTGGCTTCCTCATCCCGGGCATTTGTGGCGGCCCTTAGATTGGCAAAGGTCATCAGCTTGCGCATAAGAGAACCCACGTCTTCCTGGTCCTCAATGACTTTTATAAGCTTTTCTACAGGGCGATCCGGGTCCTTTAGATTTTCATTCGCCCATTCAGTCATTTCCTGAATCTTGCTTTTCAATAGTTGAAAATCTTTTTGAAATTCTTCGGAATCAAAGGATAGGTACAAAGCATCCAGGTTCCATGTTTTTTTCATAATCAACCTCCTAATTTTGTGTTATTTCTATGATATCTTTCTATTGGAAACATTTCAACAATTATTTCGGTATTCAAATTAGTTTTTTTATTCGTATAATTATTTTTTTAGTTATGCCTCTTTTTCAAATCGTCTTAATCCCCCCTCTACTAATAAATCAAAGCTTTTATACACTTTGCATTCCGAATACTATATAATGAATACAGATTACATATGAAATATTACAATATAAGGAGTGATATTTTGGAATCCGAGAAGAAAACCCCCCACTTATCATTAAAAATACAAATTCTTTACGGCCTCGGGGTAAGTTATGCCATTGTGGACCAAATCTTTGCCCAGTGGGTACTGTATTTTTACCTGCCGCCTTCCACTTCGAGTTTGACCCCCTTATTGCCGCCGATATTAATTTCCTTTGCACTGCTGATCGCCCGTTTTGTGGATGTGATTTTCGAGCCTATTGTGGGCTATTTGTCCGATCGTTTTGATTCCCGTTGG
This sequence comes from Clostridiales bacterium, assembly GCA_007118655.1. Lineage (GTDB taxonomy): Bacteria > Bacillota > Clostridia > Peptostreptococcales > T1SED10-28 > Isachenkonia. The sequence goes on from SKRE01000154.1 coordinate 33,208, forward strand.
GGTCGAAGAATTCCCTTCATTTTCGCGGGAATTTTACCCCTTTCCCTAAGTACCGTTGCCTACTTTTATCCCGTTACCGGGGAAGGAAATCTTTCAACATTTCTCTACTTATCCGTAGTAGGGTCTCTATTTTTCATCTTTTATACCATTGTGGGAGGACCCTATAACGCATTGATTCCCGAGATCTCCCAAAGCAGAAGCGACCGTTTGAATCTATCCACCTGGCAGTCGGTTTTTCGTCTTCTTTATACTGCCATTGCCATGATTTTACCGGGAGTGCTGATCGAAGTCCTTGGGGGCGGCGATGATTTACAAGGGATACGCTATATGGTAATTTTACTTTCCCTGCTGGCCTTAATCGGTGTTTGGATTACCTCTTTTACCATAGACGAGCGAAAATATTCCGGCGGCAAGATTTCAACAGAGCCCTTCTTCGCCTCCATTAAATTAGTGCTGAAAAGCCGTCCCTTTGTCATGTATTTGTTCGGCTTTTTATTTTTCTTTTTAGGTTTTAATACGCTGCGGGCCTCGTTAAACTATTACGTTGAGGATATCATGGGCTACAGCACCGCCTATATTACCTTGGCCTCGGCCATGCTTTTCGGAGTTTCGGCTCTATGCTTTTATCCGATCAATAAATTGTGTAAAAAAATCGGCTATAAAACCCCTATGTTAATCTCTTTAGTCCTGCTGATTGTCTTATCCCTAGCCTTGTTTGGAGTAGGACGGATTTTCCCCGAATTTTTCGGATTTATCATTTTTGCCTTGATCGGCATTCCCGTGGCGGGAGCCGCATTTATCTTTCCCCCGGCCATGCTCA
>SKRE01000007.1 GCA_007118655.1 Clostridiales bacterium
GTAAACATAGGAACAGGCCATACATACATACTTCTGCATACTTCATCCCTCCTTCAGAGTATTTTGGTACAAACAATATTAAGTATACCCCTTGAGTAAAGGGCTAAACGTTTATAAAAAATTATTATCGAAACTTTCTGAAATGAAATACTTTGCCGAAGAAGTTGAAATCTTTTGGGAACGTGATATAATAATATTATATTATTTCGAAGGGCTAAAGAAAATCCTGGAATGCTGGGATTATATAATAATAAAGGAATGAAAAAGAGAAATTTTAAAAAGAAATTAATAAGAGAATAAAAAGCGGGATCAGAAGTAGAAAGAAGGGACAAAAAATGACAAAAGCTTCAAAAATTACGATCAAAGATGTGTTAATCAAAAGTCCGAACCTATTTTTAGGGTTTGTGTTTTTTGCCGTAGGAATTCTTCTTACCCGGGATGCAGGACTGGGCATGGCGCCCTGGGGAGTTTTTCATGTGGGACTGTCAAATTATTTTCCAATAACCATGGGACAGGCCACCCAGCTGATGGGACTGCTCATTTTAACCGTAGCCTTTTTCCTGGGACAAATTCCGGGACTGGCCAGTATTATGAATATGGTTTTTATCGGCATGTTCATTGATATTTTAGATGCCTTAGTGGAAATTCCTACTCCGGAGCATCTGATGGTATCCATTGCCATGATTCTTGCGGGGGTGTTTTTTATCGGGTGGGGAACCTACTTTTATCTCAGGGTGGAACTGGGAGCCGGTCCGAGGGACGGATTGATGGAAGGTCTGGTACGAAAAACCAAGCGGCCCATATGGCTGATTCGTGGAATTATCGAAGGATCCGCTTTATTTCTGGGATTCTTAATGGGAGGCCCCGTGGGTTTAGGTACGATCTTAATCGCGTTGACCCTAGGCTTTTCCGTGGAATTTGCCTTTAAAGTAGGAGGGTATCACTCCAACACCGCCCGTCATATGAACTTAAAAGAACTGTGGGGAAAGTATCAGGGCAGGGAGGCCCCGCTTCAGTATAAGGGAAATGTGTAACCGGCAGGAACGCAGAACACCAGGAGGTTAAAAAAAGAGAAAAAGTAAGGAAAACCTGAAAGGCCTGAGAAATAATTCTCAGGCCTTTTAGGTTTGGGAAGGTTTTTAAGGGTCCCCGGTATTTTTTTATTCGATTTGTTGAGCTGCCTGAAAAAAAGCATGTTTTTATAATTTGTATTCCGTAAGTTCTTCACAGTAATTGCACCGATATTGGATTTTTCCGTTTTCCACCCGGGTAAACTTTGAAACTGCATAGTCGTCCACGGAGGTGACGCAGCGGGGGTTCCTGCACTGAAAAAGCCCGGTGACTTCCTTGGGGATTTCCAGACTTTGTTTCGAGACGATTTTTTCATTGTCGATGATATTAACCGTTGCCTTGGGATCAATCAGTCCGAGCATGGTGAAATCGATATCCACGTTATCCTGGATTTTAATGATATCCTTCTGTCCCAGTTTTTCGCTGGAAACGTTGATTAAAAGCACCACGGGGTAATTGACTTTTGCAAGATTCAATTTCTCGAAAATTTTAATGCCGTTACCCTTGGCAATATGGTCTATTACGATTCCTTTTTGAATGCCTGTTACCTTAAGCATGATCCGCCACCTCCAACAAAATTGATATTAAGGCCATCCGAACGTAAACGCCGAAGGCCGCCTGCTCAAAATACTTTGCCCGGGGGTCCCCGTCCACATCGTAATGGATTTCATTGACCCGGGGCAGGGGGTGCAGCACCATCAAATCCGATTTTGCATCGGAAAGCTTATCTCTGGTAAGGATATAGCTGTCCTTCAGACGCATATATTCCTCCTCGTTTAAGAACCGTTCCTTTTGAATTCGGGTCATATAAAGGATATCCGCTTCTTCGATGCAGTCTTCCAAATCCGTAAATTCGGTAATGGAGACATCATAGGTCTCCAGTAAATAATCTTTTAAATGTTTTGGGATTTTAAGCTCCGGAGGAGATATCAGGTAAAAGGAAATGTTTTCGAAACGACTGAGGGTTTTCAGTAAGGAGTGTACGGTTCGACCAAATAATAAGTCTCCGCAAATCGCAATTTTTAAATTGCTGATATGGCCTTTGTAATGTTTAATGGAAATCAGATCCGTTAAGGTCTGGGTCGGATGCTGGTGTCCGCCGTCCCCTCCGTTGATCACCGGTACGGTGGAGTATTCGGAAGCCAGTTTCGGAGCCCCTTCCATGGGATGGCGCATCACTAAGGCATCGCAGTAATCATCCAGAACACGGACGGTATCTGCGAGACTTTCCCCTTTTTTAACGGCAGAGGTGTTGGCATCGGAAAATCCGAGGACTTGTCCTCCAAGGCGTAGCATAGCGGATTCAAAACTAAGACGGGTACGGGTGCTGGGTTCGTAAAACAGGGTGCCAAGGATTTTTCCTTCGCAAAGACGGGCGTATTGTTCGGGGGTTTTGTGGATTTTCAGACCGAGATCGATGACCTGGTTGATTTCCTCCACGGTAAAATCGTTGGGGTCTACTAAATGTTTGACAGTTTGATTCATTTTCATTCCTCCCTTGAAGTTGTTTAGGGAGCTGAACTCCCTTTTTAGTCTCTCAGGACTAAATTAAAGGCTTGCGTTCTTAAAAATATAACAGATTCTAAAAGATCTGTCAATGAAATAATACCCCTGATAAACAGAATTATGATACTATGGAATAAGTAGAAAATTTACAAAATTAAGTTGGAATCTGGATGCATACAATGGATTTAAATATGTTACAGGAGAGATTGCTATGGAATTTTACGGACTGGAAAGAGAGTTTTTGCAGGTTTCTCAGATGTTTAACCGACAATGCAATAAAAATCACGGGATTAATCTTTTGGGTAAATTTATTAAATCCCGCTTTGGTGCAGAAGTTTTATTCTATGATCTTCAAGCGGATAAAAATCAAGCGGTGGTCAAGAAGATTTCCAATGATCATGAGGGCTCAGGAACCCCAATGCCCATTGAACGTCCCCTAGAGGACTATGGCAAACCCCTTCTTTTAAGGGGAAAAAAAGAAATTGATCCTTATTTCGGTGACAGCGGAAGGCTTTTTTTTATGAACCGGGCTTACTCAATCCCCGTGGTTTCCCGGGGGGGATTGAACAATCTTCTGCTATTGTATACTACCTCAGGAAAAGAAATTTCCCAGGAGGCCCAAGCCATTGGAAAATTTGCTGCAACGGAATTAGGTGCTTTTTTGTCCCGGGTAAAAAGGAGCAATCAGCTTTGGGAGCGGATGCTTTTCCGTATGAATTACCTGGAAAATATTCTCCTGTATCAAAACAGTGAGGCTGATTTGGATAAAATCATGAAGGAAATCGTGGAAAATATTCCGAAAGCCATTGATATGAAAAAATGCTCCATTGCCCTGCTGGATAAAGACAAGGAATTTCTCCTGCCCTATTATTCCAACTTTTTGAAGTCCGCCCCGGGTTTGAAATATCCTATGGATAAAA
>SKRE01000169.1 GCA_007118655.1 Clostridiales bacterium
CGGGAGCTTTTGCAGGACTTACCTCTGCAAGATGCAGCACGGAAGACAATTATATGATGCAAAAGTTTATGCGGGCAGCCATCGGAACCAACAGTGTGGACCACTGTGCCCGACTCTGACATTCCTCTACCGTTGCAGGTCTTGCAACAACGTTTGGCAGTGGAGCAATGACAAACAGTGTGGAGGAAGTATTAAAGTCCGACGTTCTGTTTGTAACCGGATCCAATACTACGGAGAATCATCCCGTTATCGGGTCCAAAATGAAGCAAGCGGTTAAAAACGGAGCGAAGCTTATTGTAGCCGATCCCCGGGAAATTGAACTTGCCTATTATGCGGATGTGTTTTTACAGATTAAACCGGGAACCAGTTTGGCCCTTTCCAACGGACTGATGCATGTAATTCTGGAAGAGGGACTGCAGGATGATAAATTTATTGAAGAGCGAACGGAAAACTTCGAAGCCTTAAAGGCACTGGTTAAAGACTATACACCGGAAAAAGTTGCGGAAATTTGTGAAGTGGATGCAAAAGACATCATAAAAGCCGCAAAAATTTACGGAGAAGGCAACCGTTCGGCGATTTACTACTGTATGGGAATTACCCAGCACAGTACCGGAACCGAAAGTGTAATGAGCATTGCAAATCTTGCCATGCTTACGGGAAACATCGGAAGAGAAGGTACGGGAGTGAATCCTCTGAGAGGACAAAACAATGTACAGGGAGCCTGTGATATGGGAGGTCTTCCCAACGTGTATCCGGGATACCAGCCCGTAGCAAACCCTGATATCAAGAAGAAATTCGATGAAGCCTGGGGTGTGGACCTTTCCGACGAAAACGGTCTAACCCTGCCGGAAATGATGGATAACGCTCTTCGAAAAAGCGTGAAGATGATTTATATTATGGGTGAGAATCCCATGGTTTCCGATCCTGACACTACCCATATTAAAAAAGCCATAGAGAGTTTAGACTTTTTAGTGGTTCAGGATATTTTCATGACGGAAACTGCGGAACTTGCGGATGTCGTACTTCCCGCCACCGCCTATGCGGAAAAAGACGGTACTTTTGTAAATACCGAGAGACGGGTACAACGAATTCGAAAAGCCATCGATGCGCCGGGAGAAGCCAAAAATGACTGGGAAATTTTTATGACCTTGATGAACCGTCTGGGTTATGAAAAAACCTATGAAAGTGCTTCGGAGATCATGGACGAAATTGCCAGCGTAACACCGCAATATGCAGGAATAGACTACAGCCGTCTGGACGGAAACGGTCTGCAGTGGCCATGTCCTACAAAAACCCATGAAGGAACCAAAATTTTACATGGGGAGCGTTTTGCTCGGGGATTAGGATTGTTTAAGCCCGCACAGTACCGACCATCGGCAGAGGTTACCGATGAAGAATTCCCACTGATTATGACTACGGGACGGGTGCTTTATCAGTACCATACCCGAACCATGACCGGGAAAACCGAAGGACTGAATAACTTAGCTCCTGAGAGTTTTATTGAAATCAGTCCGGAGCTGGCTCGGGTGAAGAATATTGAAACCGGAGACCGAATTAAGGTTTCTTCCCGAAGAGGATCCATTACTGTAAATGCCAAGATAACGGATAAAATATCAGGAAACACCGTATTTATTCCTTTCCACTGGGCCGAGGGAGCCGCAAACATTTTGACCAACGGCAGTGTGTTGGATGAATACTCTAAGATACCGGAATTAAAGGTAAGCGCAGTAAATATTGAAAAAGCTTCTTAATAGGTAAGCTGAAATAGTTTACGAGTTCTTTCGAAAAACCCTGCAAGGAGCCGATCCTTGCGGGGTTTTTTAAACAAATTTCCCCTTAAAGGAAACAAATTTCAAGTTTTTTTATTTTTAAATTTGTATATAATAAAGCCAAGGATATAAATTGGGGAGGGAAAAAGGATGATAAGAGGGAAGCCAGATAGTTTTATCTACCATCACCTGGACATTGATAAAATGCACCGACAAGCCCTAAACTTATGGGAAGGGGTCTTGGGAGACCCATGGAGCGGAGCCCTTCGAAAATACGATAAAAAGGAAAAAGCGGAAAATGAGCGGGCGATCCTTCAACTGATAAAAAAAATGGAAGAATCAAAATCCAAAGAAAAAACAAGAAATATTTTGGAGGGTTTTCTCCTGGAGGGGCCTCTGTTTTCCCCGGAAGGCAAGGAAATATTTCGGGATCCCGGATTTTTCCGAAGCTCCGAGGATTTTATCACCAAGGTTCGTAACTACGATCCTGAAATAGCCAAAGAAGAAATCGGACAGGCCTTTCGCAATGTATGGATTATGAACCTGCTGCAAAAGTCTTTTGAGATCCCTGTGGAATGTACTGAAGGGGTTTTCGGATACAGTATGCTGTATCCCTATACGGATAACTTCATGGATGATCCCGGGATTGAAAAAAAGGAGAAATACTTAGCCTGTGACCGGGTACATCGACGATTGCTGGGAAACCGGGAACAGGCTGAGAAAACAGAAGAAGCAAAAATTTACGATATGATTGAAAAAATTGAAGCGACCTTTTCAAGGGAATTGCACCCGGGGGTTTTTGAAAGTCTTTTATATATTCATCACAGCCAGCGAGAAAGTTTACGGCAACAATCTTCCCCCCTCGGAGAAAACATATGGAAAAATGAATTAAGAACCGAACCGCAGGAAACCGAGCTACAGGAAAAACCTCTCTTGGAAATCAGCTTTCATAAAGGAGGCGCCTCGGTCCTGGCCGATGGATATTTGGTAAAGGGCACCCTGAACGAAGAGGAAAGAATCTTTTGTTTTAACTACGGAGTATTACTGCAAATGGCCGATGATTTACAGGATTGCAAGGAAGATTATGAAAATCGGCATCGAACCCTTTTTTCTCTGGATTACGGAAAGAAAACCCTGGATAACGGAGCGGACCGATTAATTGGTTTCGCTGAAAAGGTTTTTGATATGTATTTTGCAAATAAAGAGGGCATGAGGATGAATTATTTTCTGATGGAAAATACCCTGCTGCTGATCCTGGGTTCTGTGCTGATGAATCCTGCCGCCTTTAGCGAAGCATATGTCCAACGGGCAGAGATTCACTTTCCCGTTTCCCAAAAATTTTTAGAAATCCAACAAGAGGGCCTCAAAGAAAAGTTGAAAAATCAAGAACAAAGAGGGGTAAAAGATTCCCTGGAAATATGGTAGAATAAAAGGAAATATAAAAAAGTTTGGAGAGATCATACCATGAACTATGAAGGCAACATTTTCCGGCCGCCCAGCGAGGCCTACAGCTTAATTATACAGGTAAGCATCGGCTGTTCCCATAATCAATGCACCTTTTGCGGAATGTACAAAGAAAAGAACTTTCGGCTGCGGAAAACAGAGGAAATCTTAGAGGATTTAGCCAGGGCGCGGAAAGCCCATCCCTATGTGGAAAAAATATTTTTAGCCGACGGAAATGCCTTAGTAATAGGGAATTCCCAACTGGAAAAAATATTATCGGAAATTAAAAGGCTGTTTCCCGAATGTAAAAGAGTATCCGCCTATAGCGCCCCGAAGGATATTTTGAGAAAAACCCCCCAAGAGTTGAAAAAGATAAAAGAATCAGGTCTGGCCATGCTTTATCTGGGAGTGGAATCCGGCAGCGATATCATTTTGGATAAAATCAATAAAGGGGTTCGTTCCCGTGACATGATTGAAGCCGGTGAAAAGGCCAGGTCCGCAGGCTTTAAGCTGTCGGTTACGGTGATTTCCGGTCTTGGGGGAAAGGCCCTGTGGCAGGAACATGCAGTAAAATCCGCTGAGGTTATAAACGGCATTCAGCCGGAATACCTGGGATTGTTAACCTTACTGGTTCAGGAGGGAACTCCCTTGTTTGACGCCGTAGAAAAAGGGGAATTTCAGCTGCTTGAACCGAAGGAGGTTCTAAAGGAAAGCCAGATGATGATCCAAGGTTTAGTGCTGAAGAATACGGTCTTTCGAAGCAACCACGCATCAAACTATGTAGCCCTGAAAGGGGATCTTCCAAAGGACAAAAAGGCTTTGCTGAACACAATTGATCAAGCCCTCGATGACAAAGAGGCTTTTTATAAAAGTGAATTATATCGAAGGCTTTAGAATTGATGGAGACCCTGTACAAGTATTTATGAGTATAACCAACCATTATGAACCATAAGACTTTAGCATAAATAAGGAATAAAGAATTATTCTTATCAATAATATGTTATAATTTTATCAAGAGAAGAATCATCCGTAGCTGAAGACCGTGAACTTGATAGGAAGCTGCAAATATACTTTAGGAGGAATCAACATGTTTGGAGGAAGATTAGGTGCTGTAGAACTAATATTGATTTTAGTTGTTGCGTTGGTGATATTCGGACCGGCGAAACTCCCGGAGATCGGAAAAGCCTTAGGCAAAAGCTTAAAAGAATTTAAAAAAGAAACCAGCAATCTTATGGGGGACGGAGAGGTCTCCGAATCGAAAAAAAAGAATGATCAAAAAGAAGAGAAAACCCAAGAAACAACCGCTGATGAGATAAAGACAAAAGACTCCGAGGATGATCAAAAGACCAATAATGGGCAATAGGATAAACCGGGGCGAGGAAAAATCTGGGAAAACATCAAAAATAGAATGTACGATACGTGCTGAGGGAGGGTCCTTCCTTGAAGGAAGAAGGATTAACACTGGTTGAACACTTAACTGAATTAAGAAAAAGAATTATTATTGTGATTGTTTCCTTACTGGGAGCAACAGGGGTGGCTTTCTATTTCGTTGATGAAATCCAGAATCTGATTATTCGTCCCAGCGGTGAGGTGGACTTTATTTATCTCAGCCCTCCGGAACTGTTAATGGCTCATATCAAGTTGGCTTTAATAACGGGACTGGTGGGAGCCTTGCCGATCATACTTTATCAACTGTGGGCCTTTATCGTTCCCGGGATTGAAAAAAAGCAAAAAATCTTCTTATTTTTATCCGTATTTTTTGGAACCTTCTTTTTTGTAGGGGGCATAGTATTTGCTTATGTATTAATTCTGCCCTTAAGTCTGGAATTTTTTGCGGGGATGGCCAGTGAACAGGTACAGGCATTGTTTTCTTTTACCAGTTATATCGGGTTTGTCACTTCGATTTTATTGGCATTCGGCGTAGCCTTTGAACTTCCCATGCTGATACTGTTGTTGACAAAATTCAACTTAGTACGGCCGAAGACCCTGCGAAGGGCGCGGAAATTTGTATTTTTGGTTGTGGTGGTATTATCAGCCCTGCTTACCCCGCCGGATATCATTTCTCAAGCCTTGCTGGCAGGACCCATGATGATTTTATTTGAACTGAGCGTGATTATTTCTTCCGTGATCTACCGGAAAAAAGAAAAGCAGAAAGATGAGGACGAAGCCGGGAATGTCAACTCCTAGAAAAGCGCTCTATAAACCATAGAGGGCTTTTTCTAAAAGCAAAAAGGCCATAGACCCCAATTTTGATAAAATGAGAATATCATACAGGGAATGATGTAAAATTACAGAAGGAGGGTAAGAATGACTTCTGAACGAATTGAAGCCTTGAAAAAAAGACGGCAAGAAGAAATGAAAGCAATTAAAACAACGGATCAGAGCCCTTACGGCTGGATACTGCTGATCCTAATACTCGGAACGGTTTCAGCTTTGTTCATTAACCAGTCCCACTATATGTGGGTGTTTCCCCTGGGGATACTCCTGGGGTTTACCCTGGAGCGTTCAAGGTTTTGTTTTACCGCAAGCATTCGAAACCCGTTGACTATTGGCACCACTAAACTGCTGCAGGCAGTAATCCTGGCCCTGATGGTATCCACTGTGTTTTTCTTCATCCTGCAGGTGCTGACCCTGGATATCGGTAATTTTCAAATCAGTGAAGTGCCGGGAGCCCTTAGGCCCATAGGCTGGAATACGGTGATCGGCGGAAGCCTGTTCGGTGTGGGCATGGTAATTGCCGGTGGGTGTGCTTCCGGAACCTTAGTGAGGGTTGGAGAAGGTTTCACCCTGCAGATTGTGGTGCTTACGGCTTTTATTGCGGGAGCCCTTCTTGCCGGGGTGTTTCATTATTCTTTCTGGCATGATTCATTCATTGAGGGCAGGGAAGCCGTCTATCTGCCTAATGTTATAGGATTTATTCCTGCATTGCTGTTACAGCTTACGGTTTTAGGGCTGCTGTACGCCGGGGCCCGTAAATTTGCGAATAGAAAAAAAACATAACCTGTTGAAGAGGAAAGGGGATGAAAACCATGAAGGAAGAATTCTTAGACTGTATGCATGAAGCGTGTCCGATTCCACTGATTAAAGCTTCGAAAAAATTACAGAAGATGAAAGCACAAGATCTGTTAATTATGAAAACCGACCATAACTGCTCGATTACTAACGTTATTGAATGGGTGGAGAAACAGGGTCATAAAATGGATTATATTGAAATCGGAAAAGGAGAATGGGAGATTTATATTGAAAAGGTGGATCCCCATGAATAAACTATATGATAAACTGCTGAAGGCCCCTTGGCCTTACTGGGCCGCCGCAATCCTATTAAGTCTTTTAAATGTATTTTTACTAATGGTTACGGGGGCCCCCTGGCGAGTTACTTCCGGCTTTTTATACTGGGGGATGTGGGTTCTGGAAAAATTCGGCTACAATGATTTCTCGGGAAGTTATTTTGAGATTTATGGGGGATTTACCGGAGGCGAAACCTTTTTATTAAATACGGTGAGTATTTTAAACCTTGCGGTGATTTTGGGAGCGCTGTTATCGGTTCTGATCAGCAGCGAGTTTAAATGGAGAAGGATAAAGAACCTTAAACAGGTTGCTTTCGCGATTTTCGGGGGACTGTTAATGGGGTATGGAGCCAGTATCGCCTTTGGATGCAACATCGGCGCCTTTTTCAGCGGGATCCCTTCATTCTCCCTACATGGCTGGGTTTTTGGGGTGTTCATGGTATTGGGAGGCGTTATCGGATCGAAAATTTTGATGCGCTATATGGTTTAGAGGAAGGGAGAAAGAGAGTCCTGACAATAACAAAGGCAAAATTAAGCAAATAATAAAATACTGTCAAAAAAACAAAAGGCCCCTATAAACGAAAATTATAAGGGGCCTTTCTGCGGGCTAACAAAATCCCCGGCCGGAGGATTTCAAGAACTTCTTAAACGCCTCTTCATAAATGGAGAAGGGATGTTTTTTTCGATAAATCACGTAGTAGCTGCTGTTAATCGAAAGGCCTTCCACATCAATGGTCTGAAGTGTGCCTTCATAGAGTTCCCGCTCAATCGTTAACTTTGGAATAAAAGCCATGCCTTTTCCCGATACCACGGAGCTTTTAATGGCTTCCATGGAGTTTAGCTGATACATAATTTTCAGGTCTTTGCCGGTAATCGAATGTTTACTTAATTCCTGTTCGATGGCTCTTAGGGTACCGGATCCCTTTTCCCGGGAAATAAGGGGGACCTCTAACAATTCATCAAGGGTCAGGGTTTTCTTATGAGTAGGGGAAGAGGTGACCAATAGTATAGGGTCTTCCCCAAGAAGCTCGGAAACAACTCCGTCTTCGGAAACGTCTCCTTGAACGATGCCAAGGTTAATGGATTTATCCTTCAATCGACTGATGACTTCCCTGGAATTGTATATATTAAAATTAATATTAATATCCGGATGCTTATTTTTGAAAATATAAATACTGCAGGGCAGGGCATGTTCCCCAATGGATTTACAGGCCCCCAGGAATAATTCTTTTTTTGAGGTTTTGAAATTGCTCAAATCCCGCTGGATGTTATCCTGCAGAGACAGAATGGTGTCTGCATAATCAAATAGAATTTTCCCTGCCTCGGTGAGTTCCACTCCCCGGTTGCTTCGAATTAAAAGATTCGAGTCCAGTTCCTTTTCTAGAGCTTGCAATTGCATACTCAAACCCGGTTGTGTAAGGTGGAGTTCCTTTGCCGCCTTGGAGATGCTATTGAGTTTTACGGTGATATAAAATGATTTTAAGTATTGCAGATTCATATAAACACCTTCCTTTCCCCTGATTCTCAGATAAGCGCTCTAGGGACATTATATCATAAGGTAAATCACATAGGTAGAGAAAGAAACCGGAAGATGGGGCTTCATAGTGCCAAATGAAAAATCATCGGGAATCAGGGTTCTTTTACGGTCACATGCAGGAGCAGATGCCCTTTCCCCTAAGAAATCCTTCTGAAAAATGGCTTTTATTAGGGTTAGTATGTTAAAATAAGCATAGAAGAAAAAAAGAAAATTAATGTATGTTAAAGGAGAAGTGTGGATGAAAATTAAAGAAAAATTTCAGAGCTTTAATTCAAAGGTCTTTTTTGTATCGGTCATACCTTTTTTGATCATTGCCTTGGTGGGAGTACAATTCATCGAGGGACTGGTGGTTTATTTATTTTTAGGGATTTTGGTTTCCCTGCATTCCGCCATATATCAAAAGTATAAAGACCGAAAATAATAGAATTTAACAAAGAGGAAAGAAAATGCTTGGAGGGTAAACCATGGAGAGAACAAAACAAATAAAGATAGAACAAATCAAAGATGGCGTCATGGAGGAAATGGAAGATCAGGTAGTAATGGAATATCCTTTAACCGTATATTTAAATGATGAGGAATTTATAACGTTGCTCTGTTCCCCCAATTCATCTGAAAATCTTCAGTATTTGGCCCTGGGCTTTTTAATATCCGAAGGGATGATTGTGAATAAAAAAGATGTGGGAAAGATTACCGTGGAGGAAGAGGCCGGTCATATTCATATACAGCTGAATAATAAAATCGACTTAAAACAAAAACTCTACGGCAAACGAACCGTGACCACAGGATGTGGAAAAGGAACGGTTTTTTATAATGTGCTGGACTCTCTGGGAAGTAAAAAAATCAAGGGGGACATCCACTACGATTATCGGCATATCCTGAATCTTTCCAAAGATTTAAATCAACAATCCGGTCTTTTTAAAGAAACCGGGGGGGTACATTTTTGCGCTCTCTGCGATCAGGAAAAAGTACTGTTTTTTCATGAGGATATTGGAAGACACAATGCCTTGGACAAAATTATCGGAGAAGCCTTTTCAAAAGAAGTATCCCTGGAGGATAAAATACTTGTAACCAGCGGAAGACTATCCTCGGAAATGATTATCAAGGCTGCAAAAAAAGCAATTCCGGTGATCGTTTCCAGGTCTGCACCTACGGAACTTTCCGTTAATATTGCAAAGGATCTGGATATTACCTTAATCGGCTTTGCCCGGGGAAACCGGATGAACATCTATCATGGAAGCAAAAGAGTCAGCGGGAAGACTAATTAGAATGGAGAGATCATATGAAGGATACCTATAGAAGAAATATCAACTATCTTCGAATTTCCGTGACGGATCTTTGCAATCTCCGTTGTAAATACTGCATGCCGGAATCCGGTGTGGATAAAATTCAGCACTGTGAGGTGTTGAGCATTGAGGAAATCATAAAAATTGCCAAAGAAAGCGCAAAATTGGGAATCCGGAAAGTTCGAATTACCGGAGGGGAACCCCTGGTAAGAAAAGGGATTATCGATTTAGTAAAGGGGATTTCGGAAATTGAGGGCATTGAAGATGTTGCCATGACCACTAACGGACTGCTTCTTAAAAAATACGGCAAAGAGTTAAAAGAGGCCGGTTTGAACCGGGTAAATATCAGCATTGATTCCCTGGATCCGGATAAATACCGGAAAATCACCCGGGGGGGAGAGGTAAGGCAAGTGCTGGAAGGTATTGAAGAAGCCTTGAAACTGGGACTGCATCCCATTAAGCTGAATACGGTGATCATTGGCGGGGAAAATGAAGCGGACATTCCAAACCTGATGAATTTAACGAAAATCTATCCCATCGATGTACGGTTTATCGAGCTTATGCCCATTGGTGAGGCCAGTACCTGGTCAAAGGAGCACTTTATTTCCAATGAAGAAGTGAGAAATCGGGTTCCGGAGCTGGTCCCCTTAAACCAGGAGATCGGAAGTCCGGCAAAATACTATAAACTTCCGGGAGCGAAAGGAAGAGTGGGTTTTATCGATCCCATATCCAGTCACTTTTGTGCTGAGTGCAATCGTCTCAGAGTTACCTTTGACGGCAAGTTAAAACCCTGTCTTCACAGCAGCCAGGAGATCGATCTTCTTCCAGCCCTCCGAGAGGGAAAAGAATCCTTGAATAAACTTTTAAAAGAGGCGGTAAACTCCAAACCGGAGAAACATTTGTTAGACACCGAGGACTATGAAGCCGTAACCCGAAACATGTCTCAAATCGGAGGCTGATTATGAAAATACTGAAGCTTCAAGTGAAGGGGGAAGGGGTTTGGCAAAGCCGAAAGGAACTCTTCTTATATAAAAACGAGGAAATCTCTTTGATTACAGACCGGGGAAGGAAAGTGATGGAAGAGGACATTGAACGTGGACGAACCGGTTTTTGTCACCTGCGCTTTAAAGCCAATATATTACTGGAAGTACCGGTTGAGATTGATGTGGCAGCCATGCAACCGGGAGATCGCCTAGTGGGAACAGAAGTGGTATTTATCGTTCAAAGGGTAGGAAAAAACTGCCACAGCAACTGCCCCATATATAGCAAAGCCGGATGCTCTCTTCAGGAGGAAATCTTATTTTTGGAAGTTAACACCCCGGGTAAGATCGAAGCAAGGGAAAAACTGACCTACAGAGAAAAGGATGTATAAAATAAAAGAACAGAATACTTAACGAGGAGTGAAGGGATTGAATAAGACTGAAATTTATAAAATGCTTGGGGAAACCGTAGATAAAAATCGAATTTTAATCGATGAACCTATGAAAAATCATACCTCTTTTAAAATCGGAGGACCGGCGGATTTTTTAGTGCTGCCGGAAAAATTGGAAGAGATTACGGAAACGATGAAGAATTTAAAAAGAGAAAATATTCCCTACATGATTATCGGGAATGCCAGCAACTTGTTAATCCGGGATAAAGGGATTCGCGGGGTGGTCATCAAGCTGGGAGAAAGCTATAATCACGTAACCATTGAAGGCACCACCGTGACGGCGCAGTCCGGTATTTTATTGTCACGATTGGCGAAAAGAATTGCCAAGGCCTCTTTAAAAGGCTTTGAGTTTGCCAGCGGCATTCCCGGAAGTCTGGGAGGCGCAGTATTTATGAACGCCGGAGCCTACGGTGGAGAGATGAAAGATGTGGTAACCTCAGTGAAAGCATTGAACGATCAGGGAGAAGTTATCACATTGAATAACCGGGAACTCCAGATGAGTTATCGAAACAGTATTTTACAGGAAAAGAATTATGCGGTTTTGGAAGTGGTAATGGAATTGGAAGCCGGTGATTCAGAGGAGATTTACGCAAAGATTCGGGAACTGGATCAACAGCGAACCACTAAGCAACCGATAAACCTGCCCAGTGCCGGCAGCGTATTTAAACGGCCGGAAGGGTACTTTGCAGGGAAACTGATTCAGGACAGCGGACTGAAAGGCCATCGCATTGGAGGGGCTGAAGTGTCCACCCTGCACTGCGGATTTATTGTAAATCAAGGGGGGGCCACCGCCCAGGATGTGATGGATTTAGTAGGAGAAGTACAAAAAACCGTAAAAGAAAAATACGGAGTGGATTTAGAACGGGAACTTCGGATTATCGGTGAAGAATAACCCGTCGGGGGATTATGGGCAGGAGACTTATTGAAGGAGATGAGTGGATGAAGTTCACCATTATTACCGGAATGTCCGGTGCAGGTAAGAGTCAAGTGGTCAAATATATGGAGGATTTGGGATTTTACTGCGTGGACAATATGCCTCCCATGCTGCTGCAAAAGTTTGCGGAGCTGTGCGATCAGTCCCAGGGAACTTTTGAAAAAGTAGCCATTGTTATGGATATCCGGGGGGGAGAATTTTTTGATGATTTGGTGTCGAATCTGGAAGAGTTGGAAAGATTGGGCTATCCTTATGAAATTTTATTTTTGGATGCGGGGAACGAGGAACTGATCAAACGTTTCAAAGAAACCCGAAGAAGTCATCCTTTATCCATGGACGGTTCCCTGGAAGAAGGGATCAAAAAAGAACGGAATAAGCTTCGCAATCTGCGGCAGATGGCCAACAATATTATCGATACCACAGGACTGGATTTGAAGTCCTTAAAAGAGGAGATTCGAGACCTGTATATTGAAGGAAAGAAGGGAAAAAATCTTAGGATTTCCTTAACTTCATTTGGGTTCAAATACGGAATTCCATTGGATTCCGACCTGGTGTTTGATGTTCGGTTTTTACCCAATCCCTTTTATGAAAAATCCTTAAAGGAATACACGGGGGACGATCCTCGAGTACAGCGCTACGTGATGAATCATGAAATCAGCCGGGAATTCTATGCAAAGCTTCTGGACATGATTCAATTCTTAATTCCCAACTATATTCAGGAGGGCAAAAATAATTTGGTCATATCCATCGGCTGCACCGGAGGAAAACACCGGTCGGTTACGTTAGTGAATAAACTTTTTAAGGAATTGACCAATGATGGAAACCGGGTCACCATTCATCACAGGGATAAAGAAAAATAGGGATTAAGA
>SKRE01000008.1 GCA_007118655.1 Clostridiales bacterium
GCTGCGGAGGAACTGTTAATGGAAGTAGGAGACGATGTGCTGTTGGCCCATCAGGAAAAGAGAAAGGAGTCAAAGAAATGAAAAGGATCGTAATTATCGGTGGAGGAATCGCAGGGTTAAGCGCCGGAATTTTTGCTCAAAAAAACGGGTTTAATACCGTGATCCTGGAAAAACACCATACCTTAGGAGGAGAATGCACCGGGTGGGACCGACAGGGTTATCATATCGACGGATGTATACACTGGCTTGTGGGAACAAAGGAAGCTACCGGGAGTCGAGAGCTGTGGGATACGGTGGGAGCGTTAAAAGATGTGGAGATACACCATCCGGATAGCTTTATGGCAGTAGAGCACGAAGGTGTTACTGTACATTTTTACCGTGACCTTGGACGATTGAAGTCGAGCTGGATGGAGATCTCCCCGGAGGACCGGGATGCCATTGAAGAGTTTTGCAAAGACATCAAGCGTCTTCATAAATTTTCTCTTCCCGTTGAAAAACCTATGGATCTAATGAATGTCATTGAAAAAATCAAGTACGTCCTTTCAATGAAGGAGGTAGGCCCGATCATGCAAAAGTATGACAAAATCAGCGTGAAGGAGCTCTCGGAGAAGTTCCAACATCCGGCGCTTAAAGAGGCCGTCGCTTCCTTTATGCCGGAAGGGGATTACAGCGCTTCCTCTGTGATCTTTCCCCTCGGCACATTTACGGGGGACCAGTCGTCTATTCCCCGAGGAGGTTCTAAGGCTTTGGCGATGCGTATGGTGGAGAAATACCGATCCCTTGGGGGAACCGTGGAAGCTTCCAGTGAAGTGATGGAAATCAAGATTGAGGGGAATAACGTACAAGGTGTCTATTGTACCAACGGAAAATCCTATGAGGCGGATTACGTGATTGCAGCCTGTGATCCGAAGGCAGTATTTGACGTTTTGTTGAAGGGGAAATATCATGACCCGGAGTTTCAAAAACGTTATAACGATCCCAAAAATTATCCTCTGGCCTCCAATATCTATGTGGCAATCGGGTACCAGGGGACGATGGATGATATTCCCCAAACCCTGCGGTTTCCCGTAAGTTCCCTGGAAATCAATCAAAACGGGAAACCCGTTGAACATCTCCAGATGACCCATTACGGCTACGAACCGGACTTTGCACCGAAGGGACATACTGCGATCACCTTCGCTGTTAATCAGTTTCAGCCGGAGCTCAGCCAGTGGGAAGCATTGGTCAAGGACCGGGAGGCATACAAAAAAGAGAAGGAACGAATCGGTAAAGAAGTGATTCGGGCAATGGAAATCCGTTTTCCTTTTATGACCGGGAAACTCCATGTGCTTGATGTGGCTACGCCGCAAACCTATAATCGATACTGCAACGCTTATCGTGGAGCGTTCATGGGATTTTGGCCTACATTATCCGGGAAGTCCATGGCGCATACCGGCAAAATAAAGGGTTTGGATAATTTCTTATTAAGCGGTCAGTGGCTGCAGCCGCCGGGCGGCCTTCCCGTCGCTTTGATAACCGGAAAGGATACCATCATGCGGCTTTGCAAAATGGAGAAACAGTCTTTTATTGGTGTGTAAAACCCTTGCAAAGTTATACCAATGAGTCGGTGTAGAAAATCCGCAAGCTGTTTTTCTTACACCCTCTCATTTTGGAGGCGTTTTTCCCGCTGCTTTTCAATATATCCGGTATCAAAAAGTACACCGGAGACGATGAAGAGAAAATCGATGGACTGCGAAGGGGAAATATAATGAAGTTGAATAAATACGAGGAGTTAATTGAAATGAAACGGATTGGAGTTATATCAGATACCCATGGTTTATTGCGGACAGAAGCGGTAGCTGCGCTTAGGGGAGCGGATCTAATCATACATGCCGGAGATATCGGTAAGGAAGAAATTTTAGAGGAACTTCGGCAAATTGCCCCGGTAATTGCCGTTCGCGGAAACTGTGATCGAGGATACTGGGCAAAGGCATATGCAGATACCGCAGATGTAAGAATTGAAGCTATCCCTATTTTTATTTTGCATGATCTTAAGCAGCTTGATATGAAGCCTGAGGAAAGAGGATATAAAATTGTTGTCAGCGGCCATTCACACAAACCCAAAGAAGAAAAGAAGGACGGAGTATTATATTTAAATCCAGGGAGTGCAGGACCCAGAAGGTTTAACTTGCCGATCAGCGTTGCACTGCTTGAATTATATGAGGAGACCATAAAGGTAGAGTTCCTTGAAATAATCTAACAAGAAGATAAACTCCATCATTATTTAGAATATATGTAATCCCATAGCAGTTAACTTAAAACAGACATTAATTTCCGTTTACATTTCATACCGGATGCGATAGTATGAGAATAAATGCAATTCATAACTTTATGTTTTTTGGGGATTACAATTTAAGACTGGAAAAGAGAGAGTTTATAGGTGCTGCACGGACTTATTTTTAGTTAAAAACTCAATCGACTCTAGATCAATAATTATATAAAGGAGCAGGATCAACTTTATGAAAGTTAAGACACTGAAAGTTAAAATGAAGACGGCAAAGGAAAAGATTACGGAACAGGAAGTATTGGATAAGCAAAAGGCCTGGGGAGAGGGTATTGTATCTATTTGGAAAATATATTCCGCCGGAGGCGATTACAAGACTGCAGCTAGGGAACATATAAATAACTTTTACAACTATCAGGAAGGCAGCGTCTTGTTTAAGCCGACCCTGGCATCGGACAAACAATTTAGAAGTGACTTTGCGGGAGCTTTATCCTACTTTATCGGAGGGGATGAGAACTACCCGGAAGACCACGGTTTTGCCATCAAGCCCTGGTGTAAAGTCCGCTGGGAGACCATTGGAATAAAAATTATTGGCAATACGGCCCTGACCATGGGGAATTATTATTTCACATCGGCATCGACAGCAGAAGAGCTTAAGGTGGAATATTCCTTTGCGTACACGAAAAACAGCAAGGATGAATTGAAAATAATTCTGCATGACTCTCATTTACCCTGTAAGCATTTAAGATAATCCAAGGCACTGAGCAACTCACTGAGGAAAGATTCTTTTGTGAGGCAGCTGGAGAAACAGGCAGAGCAGGAATAGAGGAAGAAGCCTGGAAACTGATTTTGTACTGGGAGTCGGAACAGGCGGAGAAGCAGGCCAGCGGGCGGATGATGTCCAGTAAAGCAACCGATGGGTTTAAGCGCCTGGTGATTCCTGAAACAGTTCAGAAAACCATGTATCCCGGACACATCATGTAGTCGAAATATTATCCAAACCATCGCCGTCCGGAAACGGGCGGTGTTTTTATTGGGGACAAAGGGATCAGAAACGGTCCGGACTATAAACCTCCCTACGCATTTGCCGGGGGGTTTTTAAAGAGAATTTTGAGCCGGCAATGGAAAATAAAACGAGAGGTCTAGACAACACCGAATAAACTATGACTTAAGAACCAAATTGATAAAAACTATCAATTAA
>SKRE01000038.1 GCA_007118655.1 Clostridiales bacterium
AAATAGCACAGTAATGACTTTAAAAATCCATAAAAATAGACCGGGAATCCTTAAAGGGGTCCCGGCTTTTTTAAGTTGCAATGTACTATCTGCTAATATTTTTCGATTTCCTCTACTGTTAATCATAATAAGGATTTACATGAATCAGTACATCTTTCACTTCATCATTATGGGTAAGGATATTCTGCTTTGTACGAGCGGCAATAGCGTGTCCGTTTTCCACGGTAATATGAGGAGAAACATTGATTTTCATATCCACTAATAACATGGAACCGTAACGACGCACCTTGACTTCAGAAATTGCTTTTACACCTTCGTCGATTGATGCTGCCTCCGTTATTTTATCCAATACTTCCTGAGGGGGAGCAGAGTCCATCAAATCTTGAATAGCATCGATATATATGGAAATGGCGGTTTTAAAAATCAGCAATGCTACCACTATACCGGCTAAGGGATCCATAAAGGGAAAACCCAGTACCGCTCCGGTAATCCCGATTAGGGCAGCGATTGAAGATATCGCATCGGAGCGTTGATGCCAGGCATCGGCAATCAATGCCGCATTACGGTATTTTCGACCTACCCGGATGGTATATTGATACATTCCTTCTTTTACCCCGATGGAAATAATGGCTACAATAATGGCTGCACTCCCGGGGATACCGATTTCATCGGAAACAAGAATTTGAAATGCCTCATAACCTATGAAGACCGCGGTGATCATTAAGATAATGGCAATGATTTTTGATACGATGGATTCCGCTTTATGATGGCCGTAGGGATGAGATTCATCAGGAGGTAAATGGGCGATTTTCACCCCTTTTATAACAATAAGGGTGCCGATG
Organism: Clostridiales bacterium; assembly: GCA_007118655.1. Classification (GTDB taxonomy): domain Bacteria; phylum Bacillota; class Clostridia; order Peptostreptococcales; family T1SED10-28; genus Isachenkonia. The sequence continues at coordinate 843 of SKRE01000038.1, forward strand.
AAATCCGAAGCGGAGTGAACCGCATCCGCCATCAGGGCCGTGCTTCCTGCTATATATCCGATGAATCCTTTTAAAAACGTAAGTACGATATTTCCCAATAAGCCTAGATAAGAGGCCTTTCGGGATGCTTTATAGCGTGTTTCCTCGTTCATCATGTCACCTCGATTTTAGTTGAATCCTATGTATGGTATCAGTCCCTAACACATTGTTTATAACCGGAATTTAGGATTTGAAACATTCATAACCAAAAAAAACCTCTAGAACGGTGCTAGGAGGTTGAAAATCCGAGTTGAATATTATATTAAAAATGGTGCCGCGGAAGGGACTTGAACCCTTACAGTGATTAACACCGGCAGATTTTGAGTCTGCTGCGTCTGCCAATTCCGCCACCGCGGCTGAAATCTATAGAAATAATAACATGATCCCGAAACAAAGTCAAATAAAATCTCGTTTCTATGAAGTGGGAATTTGTGATAATATAGATCAGAGAGCATGGGAACAAATAAAACAAAAATGAAGTCTAAATACTATAGATCTTCGGAAAGGAGCCGCCATTGAACATCGAAGAGGCCAAACTCATTAAAGCGTCGCAGCAAGGGGATATAAAATGTTTTGAACAACTGATTCTTCGTTATCAGGATCAAGCTTATCGAACGGCCTATGGAATGCTTGGAAATACCGAAGATGCTAAGGATGCTACTCAGGAATCCTTTATTAAGATCTACAAATCACTAAAAAACTTTAAACTTCAAAGCAATTTTTCCACATGGATGTACCGAATTGTTCATAATACCTGTCTGGATATGATTCGAAAACGAAAAAGACGGCAGGAAATTCCTATAGAGACCAAAAATAACTCGGAGCATGAGGGGTATGAGATTCCTCTGGAAGACTTGTCCGACGGGCCTGAAGCATTATTGGAGTATCAATTTCTTAGAGAAGAAGTCAAAAAATGCATACTAGAGCTTCCAATAGAATATCAGGGAGTTATTGTTTTACGGGATATTGAAGGACTTCCCTATGAAGAGGTAGCGAAGGTACTGGAAATTTCCGAGGGTACGGTAAAATCCCGATTGAATAGAGGACGAAAACAGTTAAGACAACGTTTGACGGATCTTCTACAGCAGGGCTAGAAAGGAGGATAACAATGAACTGTAAAGAATTTGATGATAAAATTTCCCTATATATTGACAAAAGACTGCATATGGATGAAGAAAAAAACTTTCTGGATCATTCCAAACACTGTCAGCATTGCCGCAGAGCTCTGGAAAACACCGAGCGAATGCTAGATAGTCTTCAGGATCTAAATCATATCAAGGCTCCAAAAGACATAAGCAAGAACATTATACGAGCTCTGGAGATGGATGTGATAAGCTTGGGCAGTGAAGATCCTCAGATAATCACAGAAAAGAACACGGAAGAAAGTTCGGAAAAAATATTGGGAGATATTGTCCGAAAAGATAAACAGAACAGTGTACGAGAAACTGAACAATTGGATCTTTTTAGAGGAGACCGTAAAGACAGGTTCTTAAAACAAATGCCATGGATTAAAAAAGTTTCCCTGGCCGCAGTGTTGATTTTGGTTGTTACCTCCGCTGTAATTCTCAGTACTGACTGGCTCCCAAGACCCACACAAGATGATATGATGGTTATGGAGAGCGGAGAGGAAAGTACTCTGGATGAAAGAGCAGCCGATGAATCGGAAGCGGATCCCGAGTCTCCGGAAAGCCAAGAAACTCAAGATTTCGGAGAAGATATTGGAATTACCGCCACAGAAGAGGGGGACGGCGATTTTGAAGACGATGCTGAAGAGGCTTACGGGCTAGGTGTAGAGGACTCTGAAATGGACACTTTCGGAATAAAACACGGTGAATGGATCGTGTTATTACTGGGAATTGGGGTAATAAGTGTAGTAGCAGTTCTTCGAAAGAACCGAAAAAACTAACAGAAGAATTGAATATGAAATACTGAAATGATTCGTATAAAATAATTTCTATGAAAGAGAGGCGAGAATCTTTGAGCAGTAATGAAAATCAAAATCTTACCCAACAGGAAAACAAGAAAATGATCATTATCGACGGAAACAGTCTTCTAAACCGAGCATTTTATGCACTGCCCCCGTTAAAGACCCGGGACGGCAGACATACCAATGCCATCTACGGATTTTTAACAATGACTTTTCGTATGCTGGAAGAGTATAACCCCGGCTATTTTGCCGTGGCCTTTGATTTGAAAAAGCCCACCTTCCGTCATAAGGAATTTAAGGAATACAAGGCCGGTCGAAAAAAGATGCCTCCTGAACTTCGGCAGCAAATTCAACCGCTAAAGGATATTTTAGACGCCCTGAATATTTACCGTATCGAAATAGAAGGTTTTGAAGCCGATGACATCATCGGTACCGTGGTAACCCAAGGAGAAGAACAGGGATTGGAAACCTTAGTGGTGACCGGGGATAAGGATGCCTTGCAACTGGCTTCCGACACAACTAAAATCATCTTTACAAAGCGGGGCATCTCCAATATTGAAATCTACGATGCAGATAAAGTAAAAGAGGAAACCGGAGTTACTCCCAAAACTTTTATTGATTTAAAAGGTCTGATGGGGGACAGCTCTGATAACATTCCTGGAATCCCGGGAGTTGGAGAAAAAACCGCATTGAAGCTTTTATTGGAATTCGGAACCGTGGAAAATTTAATTGCCAACATCGATCAGATTTCCGGGGATAAGCTACGGGAGAAGGTGGAAAAAAATCAGGAAAAAGCGGTTCTTAGTAAGCGCCTGGCCACCATCGTTCGATATATGCCCATGGATATTGATTTTTCCCAACTAAAAAGAAGAAAAATTCATAGAGAAGAATCAGTAAAGGCTTTTAAAGAATATGAGTTTCACAGTTTAATGAAAAAAATCCGGGCAGAGGAAGACTCTGTCCCGGAAGACGAAGTTTCTAAGGCTCTGGAAGGAACCTCAGTGACCTTAAAAGACAGTAATGCAATAAAAGTACAGGATGATAAAGGATTTAAGGATTTGCAGAAATCCTTAAACCACTACTTGAAAAATTATAAGGAATTGGGGATCTACACCTTGACAAAGGGTGAGGCTTTAACGAAGGACGAAATTTTGGCTGTAAGCCTTATGACCAAAGAGAAGGAAGTATACCTGATGGATCTGGCTGGATTCAATCCGGAATTAAAGGATGGATTTTGGCAATGGTTTAAGGAGTTAACCGAAAGAGATGAAATAGAATTCTTAGCCCATAACATAAAAAATGAAATCCTTCATTTGAAAAACCACGGTATCCATTTACAACGAATCGGTTTTGATACCATGATAGCCGAATACTTAATTAATCCTAATAAATCCGGTTATGACTTGGAAGATCTTATTTTGGAATACACGGGGACCAACACCAAAAGCAAAGAAGTCTTACTGGGTAAAGGGAAAAAGCAAATTTCCTTTGAAGATTTGGGTCGAGAAGACTTTTCTTCTTACTTAAAAGATCGAGTGCAGCATTTGTTTTCTTTGAAAACTGCTATGGAAGAAAAACTACAGGAGTACCAGTTGGAAGACCTTCACCAAAAGGTGGAAATTCCTTTGGTTGAAGTTTTGGCCAGCATGGAATATCAAGGAATATTAGCGGATAAAGAATTACTACAGGAATTTCAAATGAAGTATGAAGAAAAGATAGACAACTTAACAAAAACCATTTATAATTTAGCAGGAGAATCATTTAATATCAACTCTCCGAAACAACTGGGCAATATTTTGTTTGACAAGCTGAACCTGCCGCCGATTAAGAAGACAAAGACAGGTTACTCCACTAATGTAGAGGTATTGGAAAAACTTAAAGGCAAACATGAGATTATTGAAAAGATTTTAGAATATCGGCAAATTACGAAGTTGAAAAACACCTATATTGACGGATTGCTGAAAATCATCAATCCCACTACCCAAAGAATTCATTCCCATTTTATGCAGACTGTGGCCTCCACAGGAAGGATATCCAGTACGGAGCCCAACCTGCAAAACATTCCAATCCGATTGGAGATGGGAAGACAGCTCCGAAAAGTTTTTATTGCAAAAGAGAATGCAACTTTCATTGCGGCGGATTACTCTCAAATCGAACTTCGAGTACTGGCTCATATGTCGGATGACGAGAATTTGATTAATTCATTTCTGCGGGATGAGGACATTCATACCCGGACCGCTGCGGAAATCTTCGATGTGGATTTTAATGAAGTGACTTCGGATATGCGAAGCAATGCTAAGGCTGTGAATTTTGGAATCGTTTATGGAATCAGTGATTACGGATTGTCGGAGAACTTGGGAATTAGCCGAAAAAAAGCCCAGGATTATATTGATAATTATTTTAGAAAATATCCCGGGGTGAAATCTTATATGGATAAAACCGTTGAATTTGCAAAGGACCAGGGCTTTGTAACCACTCTGCTGAATCGTCGTCGGTATTTACCGGACATTCATGCAAGGAACTTCAATCTCCGCTCCTTTGCAGAGAGGACCGCTATGAATACACCGATTCAGGGCAGCGCCGCTGATATTATTAAAATTGCCATGATTCAGGTATTTAAAAAATTAAAAGAACAGCAATTAGAAGCTAATCTACTACTACAGGTACATGATGAGCTGATTGTGGAAGCACCGGAAAAGGAAGTCGACCAGGTACGGGCCATTATCCGAAGTTCTATGGAAGAGGCCATGGATTTGAAAGTACCCTTGAAAATTGATATGTCCCAGGGTAAAAGCTGGTATGATCTAAAATAGAAAACAGGTGATTGTATGATCAAAGTTATCGGTCTAACCGGAAGTATTGCCACGGGAAAAAGTACCGCATCAAAATATTTAGAAGCCCTCGGCTGCACGGTTATTGACGGGGATGTGATCGCCCGGGAAGTTGCGGAAGATCCCCGGGTATTAAGGAGGATTGGAAGCACCTTCGGAGGAAAAGTTCTGGACGATGAGGGGAAACTTCGCAGAAAAAAACTGGGAGCTCTGGTTTTTAACGATGAAGATGCCCTGAAAAAACTTAACAAAATAATGCATCCCGCCATTCGAAGCAAAATTAAGGAGCAATTGGAGACGTTGAAAGATCGTTCTCAAAATCAAACAAAAAACCGGTTTCAACTAGAAAAATCTCTTAACTGTGTAGTCATTGATGGGGCTTTATTAATTGAGATGAATCTACACCCTTGGGTGGATGAGGTTTGGGTGGTGGCGATGAAAAAAGATGAACAAGTCCGTCGACTGATGGAGCGTGACGGAATCAGCAAAACCGATGCCCGAAAGAGAATTGAAGCCCAAATGTCCACGGAGGAGAAGAAAAAATTTGCCGATGTGGTTTTGGATAACTCCAAGGATCCTGAGTATTTAAAAGAACAGATTGTTCGGGAGTTGAGTAGACTAAAGGAGCAATAATTAGAAAGCAGTAAATGATCATGGGGAAATTAAAAGGGGGATAAGAATTGAAAAAAAAGCTGATAATGATTTTTATGACACTATTACTGATTACAGTCCTTGCAGCATGTGATGAAGAAGCACCGGAGGAAGCACCGGAAAACGGGGACATGGAAGAAGAAGATGAACCGGGGGATTTGGAAGCAGATTACGGCGGGACCCTCCGATTGGCGGTTTCTGAAATTACTCACGGGAATCCGATTTATGAAAATCCCGAGGAAATGATCCATATCCAGCAACTGATATTCGAGAGTCTGGTAACTTTTGATGAAGACCTATCCATTGTCGGAGAAATCGCTGAGGATTGGAGTTTTTCCGAGGACGGGCAGGTAGTAGAATTAGTCCTTAATTCAGAGGTAACTTGGCATGATGGAGAGCCTTTCACCGTGGAAGATATTGAATTTACCGTGGATACGATAAAAAATACTCCCGAGGAGAGTATCAGTCATCGGGTATACCAGAACAGTGTACGACATATTTCTGCCGTTAGAGAACTGGAAAACGGAAATGTACGGATTGCGTTTACGAGACCCTTTAGCAATGCCATGGAAGCGTTAACCTTCCCGGTGCTGCCAAAGCATATTTTTGAAGAGAATCCGGAACTTTTAACAGGGGAAGATTTTCCGTGGATTGGTACCGGCTCTTATCGACTTGATGAACGGGACACGGAAGGATTCACCTTGAAAAAGCATGAAGACCACTATCGATTGGATCCCTATATCGAAGAAATTAACGTGCGTATTGTAGAAAACTACGATGAACGTAAGGGATTATTTCAAGAGGGAGAGCTAGACCTTTTCCGTAGTACTTATTTGGATCTGGCAGAACATGAAAGTGATGAGGAGGAAAATGTGCATGCTTTTCTTCGGAATCACTTGGAATTTCTCGCCTTTAATTTTGAAGGGAACTCTTTACTAGGGGCTCATCCGGAAATTAGAAGTATTCTCGAGGAAGGAATTAATAAAGAACAACTGATTGAAGAAATTTACTTTGGATACGGAGTTGTGGCGGAGACTCCCATTCACCGGGAGCACTGGTTGTATAATGAAAATCTCACGGATAGGGAAAGCAGCCTAGAGGACGAGGGAATTCTGGAAGTGATGGAAGACCTTGGTTATCAGTATGGAGATGAGAATCTTTGGGTGGATGATAACGGAGAAAGTCTTTCAATTGAAATTCTGGTTAATGAAAACCACGGGGCCAGAGTGATGGCAGCGGAAATCATTAAAGAACAACTGGTTCAATTAGGGTTTGATATAAACCTGGCAAAGGAAGATTTCAGCAGTATCCAACAGCGTTTGGATGACGGCAACTATGAGCTTTATTTTGGAGCCTGGGATTTAGCCTTTTTACCGGATTTATCCTTCGCATTCCATTCGGATTTCGCGGGAAGAACCAATTTTATGAGCTATGAAAACGAAGCAATGGATGAAATGTTAGAAGAAGCCTTCCGAGCTGCGACCCAGGAAGAGAAAAAGGAGAGGTTTGAACTCTTACAAGAAATGATCCAAGAAGATTTGCCGATTATCAGCCTGTACTTCATACAAGATACCTATCTTTCCGGGGAAGCCCTGCATGAGGTTTTGGCACCGAGAGCAACCAATATTTTCGCCAAACAGGAACAGTGGTTTATCGAAACCAAATAAGTACATTGGGGACGGAAACTTCTCAAGATCCTGCAACTGCATATTGACAAGGAAGAAAATTCATCTTATAATAGGGTAGTGTTTGAAAAGCGGGGGTGCTGGAATAGGCAGACAGGCATGTTTGAGGGACATGTGCGTTAATCGTGTGTGGGTTCGAACCCCATCCCCCGCACCAAAGCATCATCCAATAATCATAAAAAATAAAACCTTTAAACATACACCACAGAGGGATGTTTAAAGGTTTTTTTCTATAAAGTTTATGAGATTATTAGAATACCGGTTTCCCCCATAGTTTCCAGGCGAGTTTTCAGAGGCGGTTTCTTTGGGTATATAAACTATAGCAGACTTTATCATAGGCTTGGTTTAGATTTCTTACTTAAAAGGTTTACACTATAACAACAGTGAAATGAATAGAGAGGAGCATCAACGTGATTCCCAAAATACAAAGTCCCATGGCAGAACGATTAGAAGAACTGGACTTTTTGACAGAAAAATCGATCCCGAAAAAAGCAATGAAGAAAAACCGATTGTTTTCCAAAGGAGAAGTAAAAGTTCTGAAAGGAAAATATATTGATAAATTTTCAAATCTACAGCTGAAAGGCTTAAACATCTATGGTTATGAATTTGGTATTTGTTATCCGCAGAACCGATGTTATCCGATATTTATCTATCAGTGCATCTATGTTCCCAAAAGGGCGGTGGTAACGGTGAACTATGCCTACCATGATATCGAGGAAACTGAAAGTATCCCAGGATTTCAGGAGCTCCTGAAGTTGGATGAAGAGCTGGCGGAAAAAAGAATGTATAAGTCCGTAAAACCCCAGTATTTTCTAGTGGATGAAGTAATTGAAAACGCCTATAACGGCATGGTAAACACTGAATACATTGAAAGGGGCTTTGAAGATATCCTTACTTTATTTCATCAGTGGCACCAAGGTCTTGAAGAAAACTATGACAAGCTGCCGAAGGAAACCGAAGAATTCTGCCGATGGAAGGATTATTTTAAAGACAAATTTTTTGCAAAGGATTATGGTTATACAGCAACAAAGCGGTATTTAGGGAAAAAATGGTCCGACAAAGTTTTCAAAGAATATTTGCGTTAATAACCGGAAGTATCATGGGAAATCGGAGAAGTGGGGGACCACAACTCCACGCCGTCGCTTTCTATAAGAATGGTTCCCTGAAGGTCCGTACGATATAGATGCGGAGAAAAATTAAGCAGGCGCTCGACTGTTTCCTTATGGGGATGCCCATAGGGATTTTCTTTGCCGGATGAAATTACTGATATTCTTGGAGCTACCGCTTCTAAGAAAGATAGACTGCTGGAAGTGCTGCTCCCATGATGGGGCACCTTCAAAACATGGGAAGACAGGGTTTCCGGCGAAAAATCCTGAATTAAAGCGTTCTCTGCTGCGTACTCGATATCTCCGGTAAATAGAAACCGGTGATTTAAATAGGTGAGTTTTAACACAACACTCCAGTTGTTTAAATGATCCTGAAAATCCCGGTGGGGACCTAAAAACTCCAGTATCAGATTGTTTTCAAAGAGGTATGGCTCGGAAGAAGGAATTGATCTTAGGGGGATATTCTCCCGCTCAATGGTACTAAGAAGATCTTCAAAGGTTTTGGTCGTATGGGCTATGGGAGGAAGAATGATCAGGTCCGTGGAAAAGTTCTCTAGAATAAAACCTAAACCTCCAATATGATCCGCGTGGGGATGGGTTCCAATAACCATATGTAAATGCTTTACTCCTTGCTTTTCAAGATATCCCTTAAGAAAACTTCCCTGGTTTTTTTCACCGCCGTCAATTAGAATATTTCGGTTTTGGGGGGTTTGAATTAAAATACTGTCCCCTTGGCCCACATCAATATAATGTACTTGTAAAATTGATGCATCTTCCTGATGGAAATCATTGAAAAAAAACAGAAAAGACGTTATGATTAATAGCAGGAATAAGAGGAATGAAATCGGGCTTTGAAGGATGTTTTTAACTGTCTTATTAAAAATCATAGAGGAAAGTCCTTTCTTGAATATATTTTGAAAAGATGTATGTGATGCGGAACTAATATTATAAAAGAGATCAGTTATAAGCTTTTGGAGAGGAATTATAGGACTATTATATCACAGAAAACTGAAAATCATCAGGGAAACCTGTATAATGTTTAACAACAATTGATAGTAACAGCAGAAAAGTACAAAGCATATAAAATCTAAATAATATATAGAAAGTATGGTTACGTTTTGTAGCGAGAGGAGTTTTAAATTTGATAATACATGGATTTTTCTTAGAGAAAGAAAAAAGGGAGGAGTTTATTGAGCAACATTTGCATGGGAAAGCATTTTTGCAAGAAGATTTGCAAGGGGAGAAATCCCCGGGTAGACCGCGTTTAAAATCGGGGGTAACTCTTATTAAATTGCAACACACCTATAAAGGTATCCCTGGATACTGGCTACAGGTCCGATTTGATGACAGTGGTCCGGGAGAAGAACTAAAACGGGAAGTGGAGAGGCTTTTTCGAGAAAAAAATATTCCCCAAGAGGTATTCTATCCTATCAATCCTCTGGACAGCAGGGAATTAATCAAAGGGTGGGTTCAAAAATATGCTTTAGCCTCTCTTGAGGACTCCATGGATAAATGGAAAATATTTTATCAGGAAATCCGAAATCACTTTGATCGGGACCGTGTCAGCGAAGCCTATGTAGGAATGAACCTGATATTAAAGTACCATCCTGAATTTTTGAAAAAATACCGCCGCTATGCTCTGTACGAAGATATTGCCATTCATTATGAGGATCAGGGCGAGATCAAAAAAGCAGAAAAAGCTATTAAAAAGCCCTTATATCTAAATATCAAATCAGAGGAGCCTTATTTAAATCTATCTGCTTTCTACATGCTCCACGGTATGGAAGACAAAGCTTATAAAATCGGAAAGTTTGCACTGAAAAGATATCCGAATAATATTTTTGTCATTTGCAATCAAGCTGTGATTTTAGCCACCTTGGATGCTTATGACCGTGCTTTGGAAATCATCGGAGAAGCTGAGAAAAAAGGAATTACCGACCCATTACTGTTTAAGACCAAGGGGGAGTTACTATCGGATTTAGAGCGGGACTTAGAGGCCATTCGAACTTTTAAAAAAGGACTGAAGCGAACAAAAAAAGAAGATAAAACCCTGCGAATTGAACTGCTTAGCAATTTAGGAGAAAGTTACATGCATACGAAGGAGTATGATAAAGCGGTTAAAACCTATGAGAAAATTTACAAGGAGGATCCCAAGGATCTATACCACCTTCTTCGGTTGGTTGGAACCAACTTTTATGAGCTCAAAAACTATGATCAAGCACTGAAGTACGGGGAGCTTCTTCTTAAAGAAGAACCGGGAATGTCCTCCTATCACTATTTGATAGGTCTGATCCGAATGGAAAGAAGCGATTTGGAACTGGCTCAGTGGCATCTTTATAAAGCCAAGCAGCTAATGCCCAGTCATCCGTTGATCGAAGACGAACTTCGGGAATTACGATCCCGTAGAAAAGCCAAGAATAAAATAAAAGACAAACATCCAAAAGTTGACAAGTAAGAAAATTTCATTAGATAATCAAAGTAGAAAATAAAAATTCACAGCAGTTTAAGGAGGGCACTATGATTAAAAAAACCATGATTTGGGCATTACTGTTTTTTATTCTTACCACATCCTTGGGATTTGCCGCCGAGGATTTGTCAAAAGCCCAGGAGCCGATAGCTGCAGCACCGATGGAGGAATTCCCCGACATTCAGGATCCGGTCGGAGAACCGACGGACGCCCGGGCAGTGGTTCGGGAAGCCGCCATTAATCCTGCACGGGATCAGGAGTTTGGCGCAGGCACCTACATTCAGGAAGTTACCCTAGAGATTACCTCGGGAGAGTTAAAAGGAGAAATCTTTGAAGTGGACAATATTTTAATGGGAAACCCTGTCTATGATCTGGAAGTGGAAGCAGGAGATCGAATTCTTGTGGGCATCGAAGGATCTATGGACAATGTGGAAGCGGTTCATATTAAAGATTATGCAAGAGATACTTATTTATATTTAATCATCGGAGTCTTTTTAGTTTTACTGATCGTAATCGGCCGTTTTAAGGGGCTGAAGTCCGTAATTACCATTGGACTTACTTTGTTTTTGATCGTGAAAGTTTTGATTCCGGGGATCCTTCAGGGGTACAGCCCGATTTTATTGGCGGTGCTGATTTCTATTATTGTAACCTTGGTAACGATTTTTATTATTTCCGGATTTAATGTTAAGAGTTTCACTGCGATTATCGGAATTCTCGGAGGGGTGTTTATTGCAGGAATCATTACCCTATGGATCGGATCCAGCGCCCAGTTAACCGGGTTTTCTTCGGAAGAGGCCATGATGATTTTGTACATTCCCCAGGATGTGGAATTTAATGTTCGTGGACTGCTGTTTGCGGGAATTATTATCGGATCCCTGGGAGCGGTCATGGACGTGGGCATGTCTATTGCATC
>SKRE01000080.1 GCA_007118655.1 Clostridiales bacterium
CCTGGTCCATTAACCGGCCGATGGTGGTAAAACCGTCGAGTAAACTGTACTCCGTATGAACATGTAAGTGGGCAAACTTCTGCTGTGTCATGTTTTACACCTCAAATTCTATTTTTCTCTTAGAAAATATTATACCATAAAAGCCGGTTTCTTTCTTTGCTCCAAATCCCTTTATCCCATATAAAAAGCCCTAAAACCAGAGGTTTTAGGGCTTTTTATGATTTCTTACCCGTCTTCCCTTTTTCCCTGACTTTTCAGCCAAAGGACGCAGGAATATCTTTGCTATCTTTGCTATCTTTGCTGTATACTGCTTTTATAACCAGCTATAGTAAAAGATAGGCTACGGGAGCCGCAATCAAAATGGTAAGTATGGTTCGCTCTACCCAAATGATTACCATCTCGGTAATGCTGATTGGAATTTCCGTAGCCACAATGCACGGGATGGATGCGGAAAAAAACAGAATGGAAGATACACACACTACACCAATGACAAACTGTGTAATAAGGGGAGCCTCCACCACCATTAAGGCGGGCAGAAACATTTCTGCGATCCCCATTGAAGCAGCTTCTGCTGCAAGTAAGGGCTCCGGAATTCTGGCAAGCAGTGTAAAGGGGTAAAAAATGTATCCCACATAGCTGAACAACGGGGTATATTCTGCCAGCAATAAGCCCGCCAACCCCACCGACATAATACTTGGAAGAATACTGATCACCATATAAAACCCGTCTATAAAGTTCTCTTTAATGTTTTCGCCGAAGCTTTTGGAATGATGGGCCGCTTTTAATCCTTCATGCCATGCATTTTTAAACAGATTCCCTTCCAGTTTTACTTCGGGCAAGCCTTTTCCTTCAAAGTAGGTATCTTCTTTCTTATTTAAGGGCCATATTCGTATCACGATGGCTGTAACGAAAAATGTAATAAGCAGCGTCGACCAGAAGTACAAATTCCACATGCCCATCAACCCTAAGGTGTTGGCCACAATTACCATGAAAGTGGCAGAAACAGTGGAGAATCCCGTAGCGATAATCGAGGCTTCTTTTATCGTATATTTTCCTTCTTTGAATACCCGATTGGTGATCACAAGACCGAGAGAGTAGCTTCCCACAAAGGAGGCCACCGCATCAATGGCTGAACGCCCCGGAGTCTTGAATATCGGGCGCATGATCGGACGCATAATAACACCGATAAATTCCAGCAGTCCGTAGCCTACTAAAAATGCGAGAAAAACCGATCCGATGGGAACAATCAAACCCACGGGAATGACTAATGCATTGTATAGGAAGGGACCGATACTGGGAGCCAGAATCCAATCGGGACCAAAGTTAAAATAAACCATGAAAGCCGCAGCCACTCCCAAAACCTTAAATCCCGAGAAGGCCCGGTCCACCGTGGAGTTGTTCCAGGTTTTTTTAACAAAGGGAAACACCGCCCCCAGGATGATGATAATCAGTGCATACACCCGGGCAAATTCGATCGCATTGTTACGAATCCAGGATACGATATGATCCAGGGGTATCGTTCGGGTTTCTGCAATTTCTAAGGGGACAAAAAACATGAAAAACCCGATAAAACTCAGCACGACCAATTTAAGTACATTTTGATTCGTTTGATAGTTAGCTTTTTTTCCGTTTTCTTTAGTCATCATTTTCCCTCCTGAGTATTTACTTGCAATCCGAATTAATACATGAAGTATATTCTTACAGTAAAACCCCAAGTCTAATCTCTTGGGGCTGCTGTAAGGCTTACTTATTTACTTGCTTGGGTTTACATCCGACTTTTTATTCTCCATTGAAAACTATAAAATCATTGCTCCAATGATTCCGAAAATCATAATCGGTATATTAAAGTGGATAAAAGTCGGTACGCAGGTATCCCAAATATGGTCATGCTGACCATCCACACTGAGTCCTGCCGATGGCCCCAGGGTACTGTCGGAAGCCGGAGATCCTGCATCTCCAAGAGCTGCTGCGGAACCGATCAGAAGCACGGTTGCCATGGGACTGAATCCCAGTTCTGCCGCAAGGGGTACATAAATAGCTGCAATAATGGGAATGGTTCCAAAGGATGTACCAATACCCATGGTAATCAACAGGCCGATGGTAATCATTCCTGTGGCTGCAATCAATTGATTGTCTCCAATGGCTCCGGATACGGAATCAACCAAGGATTCCACACCGCCGGTGGCTCGAATCACATCTCCATATCCTGAGGCTACAAGCATTACAAAGGCAATAAAGCCCATCATGCCGATCCCGCTTTTAACCATATCGTCGATTCCGGTCCATTTAATAGCGCCGCCCACAAGCATGATCGCCAGACCGAGAATCGCACCAAGGGCTAAGGAACCTACGGTTAACTGTACAACCAAGGCGGCTACGGCCCCTACCACTGTAACTGCATGATTCTTGTTAAAGACCACATCTTCCACTTCATGCTCCTGCTGACCAAACTCTGTTCCGGTCTCTTCGATGGGTTTGTATTCTCTGGGTTTTCGGTACGTAAACAGAATTGCGATAAAAAGGCCCACTACCATGGCCAGTCCCGGAATCCACATAACGTGCCAAATCTGTCCCTCCACCAGTTCCAGTCCGCTGGCGGCCATCTCGTCCCGGATAATATTATGGAAAATCAATCCAAAACCTACGGGAAGAGCTACATAGGGGGCCTTCAGACCAAAGGTCAAAGCGGAGGCTACGGCTCGTCTGTCGATCTTTAATTTGTTCATAACCATAATCAATGGGGGAATTAAAATTGGAATAAAGGCAATGTGTACCGGAATTAAGTTTTGAGAAAAAATACTGATAAATGCAATAATAAACACCAGGGATTTTCCGGTCCCTGTCATGCTCTTTGATAATTTCTGGGTAATAATCGTTGCAGCACCGGTTTTATGAATTGCTGCGGCCAAAGCCCCCAACAAAATATAATTCAGGGCGGTTTCGGCGTTCCCTCCCATACCCCCAATCAGGGTATTCATGGTTTCCATTAAGGGCATGTTTGCCAGCAGCCCTCCTGCTACTGCAGCAAGAATTAAGGCGAGTAATACGTTGAGTTTTAATAAGGATAATACCACCATTACAATAACTGAAATTACAACGGGATTCGTTAACATTCTCTCACTCCTTTTATGATTTATTTGAATATTAGTGCTTATTTAAATATTATAATAACATAACGTCTACAGTGCGTCTATAAAACTAAAAATCCTTCCCATATAAAAAACTTCCGGAGACTGCTCCGGAAGCTTTTTTATGGGACTCAGCTATGGCATTTGTTCTGTTTTTCTTATATAAATCCTTGAAGCTGTTATATACTTAAATCTCCAATGGCCTTTTCCACCGCTTGCAGGATTTTCTCATTATCAATAAGTTCCGAGGCAATATTGATGTCTTTATATAACACCCGATCCTCTTTTAGGGGGGCCAGTACCTCTCGGATGGTATCGTAGGCCGGTTTTGTCCCAAGACCAAGTTCTTTATGTTCATGGAACTCAATACCCTGGGCTGCTGACATCAACTCAATACCCAGCACTCTGGAACTGTTAAAAACAATATCTCTTGCCTTTCGAGCGGCAATGGTTCCCATACTCACATGGTCCTCCTGATTAGCCGAGGAAGGTATGGAGTCTACGCTGGCAGGATGGGCTAAGACCTTATTCTCTGAGACCAGGGCCGCCGCGGAGTATTGTGCAATCATAAGTCCGGAGTGCAGTCCGCCTTTTTCCGTCAAAAATGCAGGAAGTCCGCTAAGTTGAGGATTCACCAATCGTTCAATCCGCCGCTCCGACGCGTTGGCCACTTCCGCCATGGCAATGCCCAAGTAGTCAAAGGTAAGGGCCATGGGCTGTCCGTGGAAATTCCCGCCGGAAATAACATGATCCTCTTCCGTAAAGATTACGGGATTATCCGTTACAGAGTTCATTTCAATTTCCACTTTCTCCAGCACGTATCGCAGGGTATCCTTTGTTGCCCCGTGAATCTGAGGAATGCAACGAAGGCTGTAGGCATCCTGTACCCGCATCTCTCCTTGTCTCGTGGTTAATTTACTGCTGTCCAGTAGCCGTCTCAGGTTTGCGGCGGTGTTAATCTGGCCGCTATGGGGTCTTACGGCATGCAGCTTCGGGTCGAAGGCATCGGTAATACCGTTAAGTGCTTCAATCGTCAATGCGGAAGAGATATCCGACATCTTCGCCAAGACAATGGATTTGTAAAGAGTTAAAGCTCCAACGGAAGTCATCGCCTGGGTTCCGTTAATGAGACCCAGCCCTTCTTTTGCAGTGAGAATAATGGGTTCAATTCCCGCTTTTCCCATGGCTTCTTTCCCGGTCATTCTTTCCCCTTCATAGATGGCTTCCCCTTCACCGATCATTACCAATACCATATGGGATAAGGGTGCTAAGTCTCCGCTGGCTCCCAGGGAACCTTTTTCGGGAATGATGGGATGCACTCTTTTATTCAACATTTTTATTAAGGTTTCGATGGTGTTTATTCGAACACCGGAATATCCTTTTGCCAGAGCATTTGCCCGAAGGAGCATTATTCCACGGGTTTCTTCCTCTGAAAAAGGATTTCCCACACCGCAGGAATGACTGATAATCAGGTTTCGCTGCAGTTCTTCGGTTTCTTCTTTAGAGATGGCTACATCGCTGAATTTTCCGAAACCCGTGGTAATTCCATAGGCCACCCGCTCTTCATTTACATAACGCTCAACTAAATCTCTGGATTCTTGAATTTTTCCCTTCGCTTCTTCCGCTAGGGCAACCTCCTGCCGATGCACTGCTATATCGATAAATCGCTGTAAATTTAAGGTATTCCCGTCAATTCTAATCATAATACGCCTCCTTAATAAACTCTTTTCTTTTATCCTATCGATCCTCCGTCGCTAAACCGTCTAATCTTCGCAAAATATCAATCTCATAACACCCCTGGATTTCTCCAAGATTTTCGATTCCCTTTCTGCAGTACCAGGAAAGACTTTTGGGCAGGTACTCCTGAAGGCTTTCGGGAACATGTTTGCGTTCCCCCATTTCCCGCTTAATGGCACTTTTAATTCGGTAAATTATGCCCAGTTCGTAAGGACTTTGAATCTTTTTACTGAATTTATCTCCCCGAAGGAGACAATCCTGGGCTTTATGATAATCCCCCTCACGGAAATATATCAGTGCCATAAAGCCCTCGGCGGTGGATCTTCCCCACACCACATCGTATTTTCCGTAAAGCCTCAGACCTTCTTTCAAATAACCCTTGGCTCGGGTAAAGTCTCCACCGTCAAAAGCCGCTTGCCCCGCTTTGGTATAGAACATGTTTAGACTCCGGCTGATCTTGTGATCCCGACAAATTTTAATGGCTTCGTCATAATACTTCAACCCTTCAAAAAATTTCATTTGAGATCTTCTCACTTCTCCCAAATAATTGTAGCCTGCAGCAATATTGAGCACATACTTTTCCCTGGATTTTGACAGCTGTCCAAACAGTCGAATAGAATGGCGGAGAGTGTCATCGGCCTGTTCATAGGATCCGGTCATTAAATAGTATACTCCCTGCAAACGGTAAAACACCGCTTCTTCTTTAGGATAATCAATGATTTTCAACAGCTCCATACCTTTTTCAAGATTCCTTTTTACCGCTTCCGTGTCATGAACCTGAATGCCGTGATAAATCCGTTGCTTATATCCTTTAACCGCATTCCGGTAATCCTTATGATCCAAGGCTACTTGAATCATTTTGTGAATATGATCCAGGCCCGAAGCATATGAACCTTCCCAAATTAAGTATCTCCCCTTAATATAATGAAAATACATCTCCTGTTCTGCAAAATCCCGATTATTGGAATCCACTTCCTTGGCCTTTACTAAATAATGCTCGATATCCTTCATAGCTTTACTCATTTGTCTTTTGGATAGATTAAATTGACTGAGATCCTCCCCGGTATGCTGGTCCAATACGGGAAACAGTTCATGGGTGAAATCCACATGCTGATTCAAGTTTTTTATGCTGTACTGCAGGGTTTTTTCATAATCCCCCGCCCGGTAATAGTGGTAAATCAATTTGGAGTATAACAGCCGGTCCCGATTTCCCTGATTCAGTTGTTTTTCCAAAATATTCGCGATCCGGGTATGAAGAATCTTGCGCTTTCCTTTGCTTTGTCCGAGGTAACAATACTCCCGAAGTTTTTGATGCGTAAAGCGGTACTGGATTTGATCTTCCTCCTCATCCTCTTCCAGAATTCCTTCCCTGGACAGGGCTTCCAAATGATTGATCAGTTCCAGTTCATCCCATCCCGTTAAGGCTTTTAGCCCTTCAAAGTTTACTTTGTCAAAAAAGATGGAGGCCATATTGGAAATTTCCTCTTCTTCTTTTGACAGATTTCTAAATCGGGTCTTTAGGAGATCCTCAATTTTGGGGGTGAATCCTCCAAAATCCCCGTGACTTTTCAGTGCATGGAGATATTCCACAATAAAAAAAGGATTTCCTTCGGTTTCCTGGTAAATTTCCCTTGTAACACTGCCCGGATTGACTATATCCTTTTTCCAAGAATCTTTCTCCTTGGATTCCTCATAATATTTCTCGTAATTCCTCATAAAATCCAGGGTTTCTTCCTTGGTAAAGCGCTTTAAATGGATCTTTTCCAGTCGGTTTTCTTTGCTGAGTTGAGAGAGAAAGAATTTCAGATCCCGATTCTCCCCGATTCTTAAGGTTCCGATCAACCGCAATCTTGGGGAGTCAATCTTCACCAACAGATTTTCCAGCAATCGAAGGCTTTTTTCATCCATCCACTGGAGATCTTCAAAAACCAGCAGAATTTCCCGGGTACGCAGGATCCGTTGAAAAATTTCCACAATAGCTTCTTCCAGTAATTGATCCTGTACTTTTCCTTTCCCGTAAAAGTGTTCTGCCGGTTTTTCCTCCTCTAGGACAAAATGAGGAAATACACTGGCGGTTATGCTGCTCCAGTGTTTTGGCAAGTGGATTTCTTCTTTTTTCAGTATCGGTATCAGTTTGGATATAATCCCGTTCCAGGGTTTTAGGATATAATCTTCCTCGGCGGCATAACAGTTGGAGGAAAGAACGGTTTTGCTTTCCAAGGAGATTTCCCGGAGCAGTCGGTCCTTTAAACTGGTCTTGCCGATCCCCGCTTCTCCCAGAATAATCAACGCACTTTTCCCTTTCTGATTTCCCCAGTCGCCTAAAAAAGCCTTGCCTTTCTGCAGTTCTTCCCTTCGCCCGTAAAAAATGCTTTTTTCTTCCTGGGCCTCACGGGTCTTCTTTTTCTGTTCCTTTTGCCGTATTGCCGAATAAATTTTTTGGGTTTTTTCATCGGGTTCGATCCCCAATTCTTCATACAGGCATTTCTGAAGTTTCTGATACACCTCTAAGGCTTTGGAGTTCAGACCTAGGGCCTGATAGACCTCCATCAGTTTCTGGTAGCCCCTTTCATCGAATTCATCTTCCCGAATCACTTTTTTGCAGTCTTTTTCCCCTTGAATATAGTTGCCGGTTTTTAAAGCCTGATCTATTTTTTCATAGGATTTTTCTATATACAGGTTGCGATAAAAACCCTGTTGCTGATCCACCCACTGGGCAAACCCTTCTTCTCCTTTAATGTAAAAGCCTTTTAGAAACTCCCCCCGATATAATTCCAGGATTTTTTCCGGGTTTTTTTGAACCGATCGGATATCACTGTCGATGGTCAGATCTTTGTTGATCATAACTGTGGATTTTTTCGGCGAATGGATAATTTCCAGATCAAAGGCCTTCCGTGTTTTATACATGGCATTTCTGAGGTTTTTCTTTGCCACTTCTTCATTGCTTTCTCCCCAAAAAAGACTTACCAGTTCTTCACGGGTTCCTTGGTTTTGCACCAGCAGATAATAAAACAGCGCCTCCGCCTTCCGGTAAGGAAAATGTAATTTTTCCCCGTTTTTATAAACCCCGGGAGTGCCAAACAAGTATACTGTTATTTTATCCATAAAATCCACTCCCTCTCCACACCTTTTCCTTCAGGATAATCTTTCAGTCCGGGACTCTCTGTTAATATGCATACACTACTGTCTTATTAATTATAGCATTCTTCTATAATTATATCTTATTCTATTTACGCCGTAAAACAAAAAATCGGAGTAGAATATCTACTCCGACCAAATACTGCATTTATTGACTTTCGTTTTCAAAGGTTTTTGTCCTGATGATTTACTCCGCTTCCATAAAAGGATATCGATAATCCCTTGGCGCAGCATAGGTCTCCTTTATGGACCTTGCCGACATCCAACGCAGCATATTCATCTTACTTCCCGCTTTATCATTGGTTCCCGATGCCCGTGCCCCTCCAAAGGGCTGCTGGTTTACGATGGAACCTGTAGGTTTGTCGTTGATATAAAAATTCCCTGCTGCCTGCTGCAGAACCTTCTGGGCTTTAATGACAGCCTCCCGGTCCTTGGCAAAAACGCTTCCCGTCAGGGCATAGGCCGTGGCTTGATCGCATTCGTGAAGAATCTCTTCATACTTATCATCTTCATAAACATACATCGTAATCACCGGCCCGAAAATTTCCTCCACCATGGTTTTAAACCGGGGATTGCTGGTTTCAATGATGGTGGGGTCTACAAAATAACCCTTGGCATCATCATAGGTCCCACCCTGTAGGATGGAAGCTTCCTTCGATTCCTTTGCAAAATCAATATAGGAGATGATTTTTTCGAAAGATTCTTTGTCGATCACCGGATTGACAAAGTTTCGAAAGTCCTCCGTGGATCCGACCTTCAACTCCTTGGTTAAGGAAATAAACTCTTCTTTAATCTTCGGCCATAAACTCTTGGGAACATAGGCCCTTGATGCCGCTGAACACTTTTGTCCCTGATATTCAAAGGCTCCCCGAACTAATGCGGTGGCGATCGGTCTGATATCCGCAGAAGGATGCACCACGACAAAATCCTTCCCTCCGGTTTCCCCTACAATTCGAGGATAGTTTCGGTACCCGGAAATGTTTTTCCCGATGGTCTCCCACATATATCGGAAGGTTTTTGTGGATCCGGTAAAGTGTACGCCTGCCAAGTCTTTATGAGGAAGAATTTTTTCTCCGATTTCCGCTCCCGAGCCCGGCAAAAAGTTTATGACTCCTTTCGGCAGTCCCGCTTCTTCCAGTATCTTCATAAACAGATATGCGGAGTATACCGCGGAAGATGCAGGTTTCCATATTACCGTATTTCCAGCCATTGCCGGAGCGGTTGGCAAATTCCCGGCGATGGCCGTAAAGTTAAAGGGGGTTACGGCGAATACAAACCCGTCTAAGGGTCGATAGTCCATACGGTTCCAGGTGTTATCCGGAGAGTGGGGCTGCTCTTTCATGATCTCCGACATAAAGTAGGCATTGAAACGAAGAAAATCAATCAACTCGCAGGCCGCATCAATTTCCGCCTGATAAATGTTTTTTCCCTGTCCCAGCATGGTGGCGGCGTTAATCGTAGCCCGGTAAGGACCCGCAATTAAATCCGCAGCTTTTAAAAATATGGCCGCCCGCTCTTCCCAAGGCATATGAGCCCAGGTTTCCTTAGCCTCCATGGCTGCCTGGATGGCTTTTTCAATTTCCCCGGGACCGGCTTTATGATACTCCGCTAAAAGAAGATTGTGATCCTCGGGAGAAGTTCTTTTCCCCATATTTCCGGTTTTTATTTCTTCTCCTCCTACAATCAGAGGAATTTCCATAACTTCCTTTTTTAACTCCTGGAGTTTTTCCTTTACCTCTGTTTTTTCCCGACTTCCTTCCCGATAGTTTAAAATCGGTTCATTTTCAGGTTTTTCAATCATAAAATAGGCATTGGACACACGTAACAACCTCCTTGTAATTCTTGTGTTTTTTTCCTTCAATATGTTGTTACCCTAAAAATTCTTAGTTCAAACCCTTTATCGGTAAACGCAGGGGCTTCCTTCTTTATCGAAAACCAGTTTACCCCCTTTAATCACTTTTTCCACGGTACTAATACCAATGTGATAGGGAATAAATTTATAGGATTCAAACTCTAACAGGATCATATCCGCTTTCTTGCCTACATCAATACTGCCGATCGTATCCGCACGATCAAGGGCCGCTGCCCCGTTAATGGTAAGGGCGGTAATGGCTTCCTCGGTGGAAACATTCATATACAGGGTTGCCAGAGAAAAAATCAGCGGAATGGACTCGGAAAAACAACTTCCGGGGTTTAAATCCGTAGCAAGGGCCACCGCCGCACCCCGGTCAATCATCTCCCGGGCTCTTGCATATTTCTCCTTCAAACTGAAGGCTGTTCCGGGAAGGATTGTGGCCACCACCCCTTTTTTCGCCATTTGATCGATGCCTTCATCGGAGGCTTGCAGTAAATGATCCGCAGAGGTGGCTTCCAATTCCGCCGCAAGTTCTGCCCCTCCTAAGGGAACAATTTCGTCCGCATGAAGTTTTACTTTCAGCCCCAGTTCCTTGGCCTTGGTTAACAGGCGCCTGGACTGTTCGATGTTGAATACATTTTTCTCGCAGAAGATATCGCAAAACTCCGCAAGTTTTCTCTCAACCACTACGGGCAGGACGTCTTTAATAATCTCCTCGATCATTTCATCCTCCCGGCCTTTGTACTCCTTCGGTACCGCATGGGCTCCCAGATAAGTCTTTACCACATCTATGGGATGATCCCGATCCGTATCCTGCATCACTTCCAGCTGCTTGATTTCCGTATCAAAATCCAGTCCGTATCCGCTTTTTCCCTCGACGGTGGTCACCCCGAAGGACAACATGGAGTCCAACCGCTTCATGCCTTCTCCGTAAAGCTCCTCCTTGGATGCGGCTTTGGTTTGGCGCACACTGCTTAAAATGCCTCCCCCCCGGTTCATGATATCCATGTAGTCATCTCCCCGAAGTCTCCAGGAAAACTCCTCCGCACGGTATCCCCCCCAAATATAATGGGTGTGGGAGTCTACAAATCCGGGCAAAAGGGCTTTTCCTTTGGCATCCAGTATTTCATACTGGGCTTCGTCATACTGCTTCAGTATTTCCTCCTGGGGGCCTACCGCTTTAATAATGCCCTCTTCCACAACCACGGCTCCCTTTTCGATGATCCCCAGATCCGACATCGCTTTCCCTTTTTTCGCTTCAAATCCGCTGCATGTTACAACTTCCGATGCATTTTTGATAATTAATTTTCCTTTATTCATTGATTTCATTGCTCCTTTCATAGAGTATTTTCTCAAAGTACTTCTATATTTAGTTCGTTGTTCCGGGTTTTTTACAACAATAGCATAAGCACCACCTTCGGTACTTATGCTATTGTGATCCATAAGAGATCATTCTTATTTCGTTTTATAATATACCCTGTCTTTTCCGCTTTTATTCATATACTTTGCTCAAATCCCTGAGGAAAGTTGATTTACCCATTTATTCCATGATTCGTTGTTCTAAAATTTGATCCATGGAGAAGTCTTCCACTCCCAGATAATAAACCGCGGTATCGATTAAAGCCTCCATGGGGAGCAGGCCGATAATCTCGGAGCCTACCACATTCACGCCGTATCTTTTGGCTTCAATTTTGATTAATTCAAACACCCGGTATAAAGCGGTTTTTGTAAAGTCCGTCATATTCATGGAAACCTGTACAATCCCCCGGTCTTTCAGTTCAATCCCAATCCCTTTGCAGTATCGGAATCCTCCGCTTAAATGCCGGACATTTTTTGCAATCTGATTGGCGAAATCGATATTATCCGTGTCAAGATTTACATTAAAGGCAACCAAAGGCATTCTTGCCCCCACAGCAGTGATTCCTGCGGTAGGATGAATTTTTCTGCCTCCGAAATCCGGTTCCCAGTCCTCTTCTTTAACTTTTTCTTCCATTCCTTCAAACTGCCCTTTTCTTACCTTGGCCAGATTCTGTCTATGGGCCGCAGAAGCGGATTTCTCATAAAGAAAAATCGGCAGATCATATTTTTCACTCACCGCCTTGGCCACTTCCTTGGAAAGTTCAATGGCTTCATCCATGGTTACCCCTTTAATAGGAATAAAGGGCACCACATCCGTAGCCCCCATTCTCGGGTGCTGTCCTTCGTGCTTGGTCATATCAATTTCCTGAATCGCAACACCAATGGCTTCGATCACCGCCTCTTTTAACGGATCCGGTTCTCCCACTAAGGTTACCACGGTACGGTTATGATCTTCATCAGAACTGTAATTTAGTAGTTTTACTCCTTTTTTCCCCCGAAAGACTTCTACTATTCGATCCACTTTTTTCGGATCTCTTCCCTCACTGAAATTCGGTACACACTGTACAATCTTGTTCATTATCATAATCCCCTTTCGTCTAAATAAATAATA
>SKRE01000129.1 GCA_007118655.1 Clostridiales bacterium
AAAGCCTTAGGAGGAGTCAAATGAAAACAATGATTTTAGAAACCTTAACCCATGAAATAAAGCCCACGGTGGGATGTACGGAACCGGTGGCAGTGGCCTATGCCGCAGCCTTAGCCGGAGAACTGCTGGAAGAAGAGCTGCTTGGGTTAAGGGTATTGGTAAACTCCAATCTTTATAAGAATGGGATGGGGGTATATGTGCCGGGGACCACAAAAAAAGGACTTCATTGGGCCGCAGCCCTTGGGGCCTTGGTGGGAGACGGAAAAAAGGCCTTAGAGGTGCTGGAAAATATTCCAAGGGACAGTGAAGCCATGGGACTGGAGTTTTTAAACAATTATCCGGTCAAGGTGGACTTTCTGGAAAAAAAACCGGAAGTCTATGTCGAGGTCAAGGCTTGGGGAGCTGAGCACAACAGTCGGATCCTTATCCAACATAGTCATGAGAATGTGGTGTTAAAGGAAAGGAACGGGAAAACCCTTTATGTAAAAGAAGCTGAAAATCGAGAAGAGAAATCCCAAGCATTTCTTAGGGAGGATTTAAATATAAAAGCCCTGATGGAATCGATCAATCAGTTCTCAAAGGAAGAACTGAGCTTTTTAATCCCGGTGATTGAGAAAAACTGCAGTATCGGAAACAAGGGAACCTCCGAGAAGCTGGGCATGGGGGTGGGCTACACCTTAAAAAAATTAATGGATAAACAAACCATCGGAAACGATGTCTTAAATGAAGCGAAGGCCCTGACCGCCGGGGCCTCCGATGCCAGAATGTCAGGGGTGCCTTATACGGTTTACAGCTGTGCCGGCAGCGGCAATCAAGGGTTGGCCGCTTCCCTTCCCGTCATCGTTATGGCAAAGGAGGCAGGTCTTACGGAAGAAGGTCTGCTTCAAGGGTTGGCCCTTAGTTTTATGGTGACCATTTATGTCAAAAATAAAATCGGAAGACTCTCCCCTCTTTGCGGCTGCGGCATTGCTGCAGGGGTTGGAAGCGCCGTGGCCATGGGAGCATTTTTGGAAATGTCTTCAATGGAAATTGAAAACGGGATCCAAAATATCATCGGAAATCTTACGGGAATGATCTGTGACGGAGCAAAACCCGGTTGTGCATTAAAACTATCCACTTCCGTCGGCACCGTAATGGAAATGATGCTATTAGCCAAGGAAGGCACGTATATTTCCCATAATGAAGGAATTACAGGAAAAAGTGTGCAAAAAAGCATTGAAAACCTGGGAGCCCTTAGCCTGGAAGGCATGGGAAATGCGGATGATTTAATTTTAAAGATTATGGTGGATCAAAATCAGTAGGGTAAGAGGGGATGACAATGGAGGAAAAGAAACTGAAACTGCAGTCAATTAAAGAAACCGTTGAGCAAATCGCGGAAGTAATAGCCATGGTCCTGGGGATTGAAGTGACCATTATCGATCAAAAAGGGGAGCGTCTTTATGTGACCGGGTCTTACAAAGACAGTATCGAGCCCTATGTTTCTTTAGACTCGGTGTTTTCCGAGGTATTGGAAGGGAAAAAAGATCAGGCCGTAACGGATAAGCTTCAATCCATGACCTGTAGAGAATGCTCTTACCGGGAAAAGTGTTTAGAGCTTGCCAATCTTTGCGCCCCCATAAGCCTGGACGGAGAGATCTTAGGCCTCATCAGCCTGATTGCCTTTGACGATGATCAGCGCCAGCGCCTGGTGGATAATCAGGAGGCCTACCGAAAATTCATTGAAAAAATGGCGAATTTCCTGGAGAGTAAAATGATGGAAGAGCTGTCAAAACACCGGATTTCCATTCAAAAGATCCAGCTGGAGGCGATTTTAAACGGCGTGGATGAAGGGATCATCAGTGTAGACGCCAAGGGAGAAATTCTCTTTATCAACGAAAATGCAGAAAAATTACTGGGAAAACCGGAGGAATGGCTTAAGGGGCGGTCTTTATCAAAGGTTTTTCTCCACTTTGAACGAATCGAAAAAGCCTTAAAGGAAATTACCTACAACAAAAAGAAAACCAAGCCCCTTATTTCCAAACCCTTAGCGGCTAAAAACGGAAAAGATACGCGGTTTTTCCTCGGAAACTACAACCCGGTTCGAAAAGAGGGAACGGATATCGGAGGAATCTTAAGTTTTCGTCCCTATAAAGATGTCTATCAAATGGCCCAGGAGGTTCACCGGGAAGAGG
This sequence comes from Clostridiales bacterium, assembly GCA_007118655.1. Lineage (GTDB taxonomy): Bacteria > Bacillota > Clostridia > Peptostreptococcales > T1SED10-28 > Isachenkonia. The sequence goes on from SKRE01000129.1 coordinate 2,172, forward strand.
CCTTTGTGGGTTTTGACTCCATTATCGGAGAGAGTCCCGCCCTGGAAGAAACCATGAAAATAGCCAAGGTGGCGGCCAGACAAAATTCCACGGTACTGATCCAGGGGGAAAGCGGTACGGGAAAGGAAATGTTTGCAAAGGCCATTCACCTAGCAAGCCCGAGACGGGAGAAAAACTTTGTACCCATAAACTGCGGATCCATTCCCGAAGCCCTGTTGGAAAGTGAATTATTCGGTTATGAGCCCGGGGCCTTTACCGATGCCAGCAAAAAAGGAAAAGAGGGGAAATTTCTGAAGGCCCATGAAGGCACGATTTTTCTGGATGAAATCGGAGACATGCCCATGAATCTTCAGGTAAAACTGTTGCGCTTTTTAGAGGATGGGGTGATTGAACCCCTAGGATCCACAAAGGCGGAGCATGTTCAGGTCCGGGCAATTGCAGCGACAAATCAAAACTTGGAAGATCTTATGAAAAAAAAGCTGTTTCGGGAAGATCTTTTTTATCGGCTGAATGTGGTTCCCGTAATCATTCCTCCTCTCAGGGAGCGAAAAGAGGATATTGAAACCCTGGCGGAGGTGTTTCTTCGACGCTACGAAGAACGTTTTGAAAAAGAGGCGAAGCATCTTTCCCCGGAAGCCAAAAAGGCCTTAATCGCCTACTCCTGGCCGGGAAATGTCCGGGAACTGGAAAATTGCATGGAGTATGCGTTGAACGTCTCAAAGTCCCGGGTCATCTATAAAGAGGATTTGCAGCAGCGGGTGCTGGGGGAAAAAGGCAAAAATGAGGAAAATGAAACAATCGAACCTTTGGAAATACTGGAAGAAAAGATGATCAAAAAGGCATTGAGCCGTTGCTCCAGTACCAAGGAAGCCGCAAAGCTTCTTGGCATTGGACAAGCGACGATCTATCGGAAAATGAAAAAATATGATATATCCTAAGCATCGGAAGACTTATAACAATAATACAAGGGATTATCTGTTGACAATTTAACAATGAAGACATAAAATTAAGACAATAACAGGCAGAAGTACTTTGTCTAAAAGAGGAGACGGTTATATGGAGATTGTGGAAATTTTAAAAGCCCTGGGAGATGAGACACGGGTTCGAATAATACATCTCGTCCAGGAAAAGCCCTTATGTGTCTGTGAAATTCAAGAAATCCTCGGAATCTCTCAATCCAATACTTCGAGGCATCTTATTAAACTGAAAAATGCAAAACTGATAACAGGAGACAAAAAAGCACAATGGGTGTATTATTCCTTAGCCCCGGACACTTTTCAGAAATACTCTTTTTTAGAGGCCTTCATGGGGAACCTGAACACCTACAAGGATTTAGAAAGTGACCGCCGGGCTTTAAAAACTTTACAGGAAAAAGGATTTTCCTGTGAAAATTTGAAGAAAAACTAGACTTTCCCATAACGGAAAGTCTTTTTTTGAAAAAGAATCAGAATACAATCAAAGAAAGGAAAAATCTATGAATGCAGAAATTTTATCCGTCGGTACGGAACTGTTGCTTGGAGACATCGTTAATACCAATACCCAATATATCGCCAAGGGCTTAGCGGAGCTGGGGATTAATGTATATCGCCAGTCCGTAGTGGGAGACAACCGAAACCGACTCAAAAAAAGCATGGAAGAGAGTCTTGAGCGGGCGGATCTTCTAATTATCACCGGGGGACTGGGTCCCACAAAGGATGACCTGACCCGAGAAGTTGCAGCGGAGGTTTTGAATAAAAAACTGATCCTCGACGAAAGTATTTTACAGGGGATTCAAGGTTTTTTTGATCAAATTAAGGTTCCAATGGAAAAAAGCAATCATAAACAGGCCTATCTGCCGGAAGGGGCTTCGGCCATTGAAAATCCCCAGGGCACTTCCCCGGGTATTTTAATCGAGGGGGAGGGTAAAATTGTAATGATGCTTCCGGGACCACCAAGAGAGCTTCAGCCTATGTTTGATAATCATGTTAAACCCTATCTCAGCAAATACGCTCAAGGGATTGTAAAATCCAAGGTCTTAAATATTTTCGGTATGGGAGAAAGTACCATGGAAGCCCTGGTGGAGGACCTTATTGAAGAACAGCACAATCCTTCCATTGCCCCTTACTGCATGGACCAGGGGCTAATTCTCAGGATCACCGCAAGGGCGGGAAAAGAAAGCACAGCGGATGAACTGATCCGATCCCTGGAAGAAAAGGTAAAGGCCCGCCTAGGAGAGTATATATACGGTTCCGATAATGAAAGCCTGGAGGAGGTCGTGGTGAAATTCTTAAAAAATAAAGGCTACACCCTTAGTGTTGCAGAGTCCTGCACCGGGGGTCTGATCGCCGCAAGCATCACAAATGTTTCCGGTGCTTCAGAAGTATTCCCCCTGTCCATCGTTACCTATAGCGACGCATCTAAAATCAATTTGCTGGAGGTTCCCAAAGACACGCTGACAGGCCAAGGTGCAGTAAGCAAGGAAACCGCAATTGCCATGGCAAAAGGGATTCAAAAAGTCGGCGGAACCACCATGGGACTATCCATTACAGGAATTGCCGGTCCCGGGGGAGGAACGGATAAAACCCCCGTGGGCCTGGTGCATATCGCCTTAGCATTCAAGGACCAAGTCTTCCACGAAGAAAAAAATCTCCTGGGAGACCGAAATCGAATTCGTCTCTTTGCGGCGAAACATGGGTTAAATCTTGTTCGAAAAGCGGTGAGGGAACAATGACTGCAAAAAAAGTCCTGATTGTCGGCGGCGGTGCCAGCGGATTAGCCGCTGCCATTTCTGCAGCAAGAAAAGGGGGAGAGGTGGTTCTCATCGAGGGTCTGAACCGGGTGGGCAAGAAAATTCTTGCCACGGGAAACGGACGATGCAATTTATCGAACATCACCGCGAATATAACCCATTATCATGGGGAGAATCCAAAATTTATTGAAGGGGCCTTCACCCAGGTGGATGTGGAGGAAACCCTTCGCTTTTTCCAGTTGTTGGGATTGGAGACGAAGGTGGAAGATGAGGGGAAGGTTTACCCGATATCGGATCAAGGCAGCAGTGTCTTGGATCTGCTGCGCTATGAAGTAGAAAAATTAGAGGTTAATCAAATCCTGGAGGATCCTGTGAGGACCCTTCAAAAAAAAGACAACCGATTTATTCTGGAGACGGAATCCAAAAGAAAAATTACCGGAGACGCTGTTATTCTGGCCACAGGAGGAATGTCGGCCCCGAAACTGGGCTCCAAGGGCAGCGGATACGATTTGGGAAAAAGTGTGGGCCATGGACTGACACCGGTGTTTCCCGCTCTGGTACAGATCAAATGCGATAATCGCAGCTTTCGAAGTTTAAAAGGCGTAAAAATTCAGGGAAGCATTAAACTGGAAGCGGAAGGAAAAGTGTTGAGAAAAGAACAGGGAGAAGTGCTGTTTACGGATTATGGGGTTTCCGGGCCGCCGGTGCTGCAGCTTAGCCGGGGTGTTCAGGAATGTCTGCAAAAAAACCGGGTGCCCTGGGTGGTTTTGGACTTTTTTCCCGAGGCCGGGGAGGAAAAAATTTATGAAACCCTATGGATGCTGGTGAGCTTGGACGGGAAAAAACCCTTTGATTTCAGCCTGATCGGGATTCTTAATAAAAAAGTGATTCCCGTTATTTTAAAAGAAATCGGCATCACCAACATGAAAAAAGCCTGTGAAGAGGTCACCGATAAAGAAATCCAAAGATTAGCCAAGATTTTAAAGAATTGCCGGCTAAAGTCTACGGGTACCCTGTCCTGGAAGGACTCCCAGGTTACAGCGGGGGGGATTCGAACCGATGAGGTGAATCCAAAGACCTTAGAATCAAAAAAAATAAAGGGGCTCTATTTTGCCGGGGAGATCCTGGACGTGGATGGAGACTGCGGCGGATTTAACCTGCAGTGGGCCTGGTCCTCGGGGATCATCGCCGGAGAAAAAGCCGCAGAATGAAAAAGCTCCAGAACAATAAAAAAGGCAGCCCAAGCAATGAACCGCCGGCCGCTTTTTTTTATTTGTTTTTAGGAATTTTTACGTAAAAGTGGTTTCCATCCTGATCCACGATTAGATCAACGGTGCCCTGGTGTTTTTCAATCAAAGACTGTACCATATAGAGGCCGAATCCGTCGCCTTTCTCTTTGGTAGTGAATCCTTTCTCGAAAATTCGGGACTGATCCTCCCGGGGAATCAAGGGGATGTTGTTGCTGACCTTAAATACATACCAGTTTTCTTCTTCAGAGAGTGCAATGTTTAATACACGGTGCTTTTCAGGATAGAGGGCCATGGTCTCAACCGCATTCTTTATTAAATTGCTAAGGGCCTTTACTAAGTCATAAATATTAATCGGCAGGGAAGTGGGAAGTTCCGTGGTTTGAATATTGACCTCAATTCCCTGTTCTTTTCCTTTCTGCAGTGCATCATACATTACCACTTCAAGTTCCGGAATACCGATTTCATAAGTATCGTAAATCATTTTTCCCTGTCCCGATATTTTGTTTAAGTATTTTAATGCCCGGTCCCCGTGACCAAGGTGAAGCAGTCCCTGTATGATCTGTAAATGATTGGAGAAATCGTGTTTGTACATTCGGAGTTTCTCATTGAGTTCTTCACTTAAGGTTAAGCGATAATGGGCGGTCTCTTTTTGGGAGGCAATATTGGAAATAATAATTATTTCAATGAAAACCCATAGAGAAATCAACGTACTGATTAAGATCATCAAATAGAGATTCAGTCGAAGGGGTCCCTCGATGGAATGGGTTAAATATGCTTCAGGAATCCTCGCGGTGAGGATCCCGGGAAAAGACTCCAGGGAAACCGAGTAGAAAACCTTAGGCTCTCCCTCTACAACTAAGGTATTAAAATCCCGGGTCTCAAAAATCCCGGCCCGAAGGTCCATGGGAAAAGCCTGCTCTTCTGCTGCATTCAAGGGCTCTTCCTGATGGTTCCACAGGGCTAAGCGGCCCCCTTCCCCAATGAAAACATTCTGATAGAGTTCCATGAAGTTATCCCGGTCGATGATGGAAATGAGATAACCCACCAGGGCATTGCCCTCCAGGTTTTTAAGACTCTGGACATACACAAGGCTTTGGGAGATTTCCTCCTTGGAATTTTCCTCATAGTAAACCGGATTATAGATCTCTTCCGAAGGTAAAAAATGCCAGCCCTCTTCCAGAACTTCTGCGGTTAAATCCTGATAAAATGAACTTCCGCTGATGTCTTCATGCCAAAAGTCCTCGGGGGAAAAATGATCCCCTTCCAAGGTGAATACGCTGCTGTGACGCAGGTAAGGTGAAGAATTTTCTATATCCGTCATCTGCCGGTCCATATAGAGATGAAAATTATCCCGGCCCGGTTCGGGGAGCAGGTAATAATCCTCCACCCCTTTTTGAATACCCGGCTGGCTGGCCCGGTCTTCAAGAAGATTCTGGATATCCACCGCGGTTTGATCGAGGGATGCGGCGGTTCTATGTAGGGACTCTTCGATATTGGTGAGTTTATCCTCTCTTACCGCACTGATGGTTTGCCGTTGGATAAAAAAAACATTAAATAAAATTGGAAGATAGATTAAAACTAAAAACAGGGCAAGTAAACGAACCTGCAACGGTCGTTTCTCTTTGATTAAATACAGTATTTTTTTCATAAAGTCGCTGCCTCCGATTAATGGAATGGTTATAAATTAAGTATAGCGGTAAATTCGACATAATTCAACAAAATTTGAGGCCGAAAAACCTTAATCCTTAGGAATAATTATAGAAAGAGAAATTATTATCGAAGGAAGTTGATTAAAACTGAATTCATTTAACAAGAAAAGGGGAACACAAAACCTATGGAATGCAGGTTATAGAACAATGGACCTAAAGTTTTGCTAAAACTTTTTAAGCTTTACACAAATTCCCCCTATAAAAAGATTGCTTTTTTTACTATAATGGAACCATGTGCAAGCTGGTTTGAAGACTTTTTCTAATTTGTTAAAAGTACATCAATATTATATAAAGGGAGGAATGAAAATGTCAAGAAGAACACAAACCATGGACGGTAATGCGGCGGCTTCCTATGTATCCTATGCATTCACCGATGTGGCAGCGATCTATCCAATTACCCCTTCATCAAACATGGCTGAAAATGTTGATGAGTGGAGTGCCAACGGCATGAAGAATATTTTCGGACAACAGGTACGAGTCTCAGAACTGCAATCCGAGGGAGGTGCCGCAGGTGCCGTTCACGGATCACTGCAAGGTGGCGCTCTTACCACAACCTACACCGCATCGCAAGGGTTACTGCTGATGATTCCGAACATGTACAAAATCGCAGGAGAGTTATTACCGGGAGTATTTCATGTAAGTGCACGGGCTTTAGCCGGTCATGCCTTATCTATTTTTGGTGATCATTCCGATGTTATGGCTGCACGACAAACCGGATGTGCTATGCTTGCATCGGGAAGTGTGCAGGAAGTTATGGATCTTGGAGGCATCGCCCACTTGGCAGCAATCAAATCCAGCGTACCCTTTGTGCATTTCTTTGACGGGTTTAGAACTTCTCATGAAATGCAAAAGGTTGAATTAATTGAGTATGATGAACTGGAAGAACTTGTGGATAAAGAAAAAATCAAAGAGTTCAGAAACAAATCACTCAATCCCCAAAGCCCTGTACTTCGTGGAACGGCTCAAAATCCTGATGTATTTTTCCAGGCGAAGGAAGCATCCAATCCTTATTACACGGATTTACCCGATGTTGTCAACGGCTATATGGAAAAAATCAGTGAAAAAACCGGACGGGAATACAAACCGTTTACTTATTATGGAGCAAAAGATGCAGACAGAATTATCATCGCCATGGGATCCGTTACGGAAACCATTGAAGAAACCGTAGATTATTTAATGGAAAAAGGAGAAAAAGTAGGAGCCGTCAAGGTTCATCTTTACCGGCCCTTCTCTGCTAAGTACTTCTTTGATGTATTCCCAAGTACAGCGAAAAGAATTGCAGTAATGGATCGAACAAAAGAGCCGGGAGCTTTAGGAGAACCTTTATATCAGGATATCCAAAGCATTTTTTATACGAAGGAAGACCGTCCAATGATCATTGGAGGACGATACGGCCTTGGTTCGAAAGACACCACTCCAAGCCAAATTAAAGCGGTATACGACAACCTAAAAGAAGAAACGCCTAAAAACGGTTTCACCGTTGGAATCAACGATGATGTAACCCACCTAAGCTTAGACTTAAAGGATAAGATTGTGACAGAACCTAAAGGAACCATCCGATGTAAATTCTGGGGACTGGGTTCTGACGGAACTGTCGGAGCCAACAAGGAAGCGATTAAAATTATTGGTGAGAATACCGATAAATTTGCACAAGCCTATTTCTCCTATGACTCGAAAAAGTCCGGAGGGGTTACCGTATCCCACTTAAGATTCGGAGACGAGCCGATTCGATCCACCTATTTAATTGATGAGGCGGACTACATTGCCTGTCACAACCAAGCCTATGTAAATCAGTACGATTTACTAAAAGGACTTAAAAAAGGCGGAACGTTCCTTCTGAACTGTTTATGGTCACCGGAGGAATTAAATGAGAAGTTGCCTGAAAGCCTTAAAAACTATATCAAGGAAAATGATATCAAATTCTACATCCTGGACGGTACGAAAATCGCCGAGGATATCGGTCTTGGAAATCGAATCAACATGGTTATGCAGTCCGCTTTCTTCAAACTATCAGAAGTTATTGATGTAAATGAAGCGGCAGATTTCCTTAAAAAAGCCATCGCTAAAACTTACGGCAGCAAAGGGGAAAAAATTGTTGCAATGAACCAAAAAGCGGTGGATGAAGGGATGAATGCCCTTGTGAAGGTAGAAAAAGATGTAATTGACAGCTGGTCTGAAGGCGGCGGAGCCCAAGGTGCTTCAGGAAAGAAACCTGCATTTATCAAGGACATTTTAGAGCCTATGAACGCACAAAAAGGTGACGATCTTCCCGTAAGTGCTTTTGCAGACCGGGCTGACGGATCCTTCCCGCTGGGAACCACAGAGTTTGAAAAACGTGGAATCGCAGTGAACGTTCCCGAGTGGCAAAAAGAAACCTGTATTCAATGTAATCAATGTGCTTATGTTTGTCCCCATGCAGCCATTCGTCCGGTAATCCTAACGGAAGAAGAGCGAAAGAATGCACCGCAGGAAATGGAAAGTTTAAAAGCCATGGGTAAAGAATTTGCAGGATACGAATATAAGATTCAAGTGACCCCTCTGGATTGTACCGGATGTGGAAACTGTGCAGATATTTGTCCCGCACCAAAGGGCAAAGCCCTAATTATGAAGCCTATGGAAGAGCAAGTGGCAAAAGAGAAACAAAACTGGGATTATGCCATGACCCTGGAAAACCGAGCCCACTTAACCAATACGGAAAACTTGAAGGGATCACAGTTTAAGCAGCCCTTGTTCCAATTCTCAGGAGCCTGTGCCGGTTGTGGAGAAACCCCTTATGTCAAGTTAATCACCCAATTGTTTGGAGATCGAATGGTTATTGCCAATGCCACCGGTTGTTCCTCCATCTATGGAGGCAGTGCACCATCTGTACCATACTGTAAAAACGATGAAGGACAAGGTCCTGCATGGGCAAACTCCTTATTCGAAGACAATGCGGAGTATGGTTATGGAATGAAGCTTGCAGCCCTTCAGATCCGAGATAAGATTGAAGATTTGATGAAGGAAGCAAGTGTTTCCGATGAACTGGAAAAAGCTTTCCATAAGTGGATAGAAAACAAGGATGAGGGCAAAGGTTCCAAGGAAGCCACCATCGAAATGCTTCCCTTATTGGAGAAAGAAAAGGATGTTCCGGAAGTAGCGGAAATTCTTGACAAGAAAAACTATTTAATTAAAACTTCCCAGTGGGTATTTGGTGGAGACGGATGGGCCTATGACATTGGTTTCGGCGGTCTGGACCATGTACTGGCTTCCGGTGAGGACGTAAACGTTCTGGTTATGGATACGGAAGTGTACTCCAATACCGGAGGACAATCCTCTAAAGCATCGCCTACGGCAGCGGTTGCCAAGTTTGCAGCTTCAGGAAAGAAGACCAAGAAGAAAGACCTGGGTATGATGATGACGAATTACGGCTATGTGTACGTAGCCCAAATAGCCATGGGAGCCGACAAAAACCAGGCATTAAAAGCCATTAAAGAAGCGGAAGCCTATAAGGGGCCATCGATCGTTATTGCATACTCTCCATGTATTGCCCATGGAATTGCCAATGGAATGGGAGCCACTCAACGACAACAAAAAGAAGCAGTGGACGCAGGATACTGGCATCTATACCGATTCAATCCCCTTCTAAAGGATCAGGGCAAGAATCCTTTTGTACTGGATTCCAAGGAGCCGACAAAATCCTTTAAAGACTTCTTAATGAGTGAGGTTCGGTATGCATCCTTAACGAAGACCTTCCCGGAAGTTTCGGAAGAGCTGTTTAAGCGCTCAGAAGAAGAAGCGAAGGAAAGATATGAAGGATACAAAAGACAAGCGGAACAACTTTAGTCAAACAGTTCAACAGCATATGAAAAGGCAGGGACGCAAGTTCCTTGCCTTTTTTTTTGATAAAGGATAAAATAGACTAATAACCTGAAAAATCTGACAGAAGATATGAACCATTGGAAATGGGAGAATGGATATGAATAAAAGAATGGTAAAAGATATATTATTAGTCGTGGTGTTAACGGTTTTTGCAGCCAAGCTTCGGGTCCATCCCTTTGATACCACCTTTCGCATAGGTCTTGGAGTTATTATATTTGCTATGGGGATTTTGTATAAAAAAGAAATACCGGTACTGTGGACGGGAGTCTTCGTTTCCATCGCAATTTTAGGGTTTCGCACCTGGATCACCCTACGGGGGCCAGGAAATGTATTGCTTGCGGAAGCCCTCTTCGATCATATCCCCGGTTCCCTATACTATACTTTTTTTGCGGTACTGCTAAAATACTCCAATGTGCTTTCCCTTGAAAATCGACCGATTCATATGGGCTTTGCCCTGGGAGCAATTGATTTTACCTCCAACATCTTTGAAATAGCCCTTCGTTTTATCATTGTACAGGAGCTGATCCAGGGATCTTCCTTTGTTATTCACCTCTTAAGCTTGTTGATCGTAGGGATGCTGCGGATGTTTTTTGTAACGGGACTGTACTCTACCACCCAAAATCAAAGATTACGATTGGTGCGCCAGGCGGAAAAAAAGAAACTGGAAGAGTTGGTTTTGCTGACCAGTTCCCTGCAGGCAGAAGTTTTCTACCTCCAGAAGTCTGCTCAAGATATGGAGCGCCTCACGAAGGAGAGCTACGAAATCTATAAGTCCTTAATGAAAAAAAATGAGGGGGAGTTGGGGAAAAAAGCGCTGCAGATTTCCAGGATGATGCATGAAGTGAAACACGACTACACCCGTATTAATGCGGGGCTAAAAAAACTTTTGAAGGCACCGGAACGAACAGAGTACACTTTTTCGGAAATTCTGGATTTATCCATAAAGGTACATGAAACCTATAGCCGTGACACGGATAAACACGTCCACTTCACAAAACATCTGGGTCTGGATTTTTATCCGAAAGATCCCTTAGCCTGGACATCGGTGCTGAACAATATTTTGGCCAATGGGGTTGAGGCGATTTCGAAACGGGGAAATATCCATGTGGAACTGATTAAACAGAACAAAGATTTAATTTTAAAAGTCAGTGATACGGGAAGGGGAATTTCTTCCAAGGATATCAGACACATCTTCGTTCCCGGGTTTTCCAATAAGCTTGATGAGGTTTCCGGCTGCTATTCCAACGGTCTCGGCCTCTCCCATGTGGAAAATCTTGTAGAGTTTTTTAAGGGCAGCATTTCTGTTACAAGTGAAAAGGAAAGCGGTACCACCTTTATGATTAAAGTCGAAGAAAATAATGTGATTCGAGGTGACTACAGTGAACTATGAAAATAAAATTCTTGTGGTGGATGATGATTCCGGGGTCCGAAGAATGATTTCCAACATTATTGAAGAGGAAGGCATCGGGCAGGTCATCGGAGAAGCGGTGGACGGATCTGAGGCCATCGACCTGGTTTTAGACTTACAGCCGGATTTAGTAATGATTGATCTTCTTATGCCGGAACTGGACGGAATCGAAACCATCAAAAGACTAAGAAAATCCGCTTACCAAGGTTCCTTTGTGCTGATTTCAAAGATCACGGATAAAATGATGGTGCGGGAGGCGTATCAAGCGGGGGTGGAATTCTACATTCATAAACCCATCAATAAAGAAGAAGTTTCCCACGTGATTCGAAAAGTCCTTCAATATAAAGGATTGGAAAAAACCTTTCAAAATCTACAGATGTTTATCAACAATCAAGAATACGGACAGTCATCCTCGAATCCCATGAAAAATCCCATGGGGGGAGCTTCTACAAAAAAGGAAAAAGCCGACACCATTGCAGAAAACATCGCCATGGATCTTGGGATTTTAAGTCAGAGCGGCAGCCGGGATATTCTGGAAGCCATGCATATCCTCTCCGCTGTGGAATATCCCGAAGATGTAAAGCTGTTGCAAAATTTAAAGGTTCTGTACGAAAAGATCGGACAGGGTTATGAAAAAAGGGGGAATTTGGATGTAGCCAGAAGTGAAAAAGCCATTGAAAGAAGAATGCGAAGAACCATTGAGTATGCGTTAAATAATTTGGGGAATTTAGGTATTGAAGACTATCATCATCCGAAGTTTGAACGCTTTGGCCATCGACTATTTGATTTTGCCACCATCCGGGAAGAAATGCTGAGGCTTCAAAAAAAGTCGGATAAAAAGCCGAAAATTAATGTGAAGCGTTTTTTGGAAGGAATGCTGCGGGAAATTAAGCAGGAATATTTATAGAAAAGCCGTCATTAGGGCACAAACTTATCAGATAATTTCAACTTTTTGATTTATTCCGAGTAGGATTCTGTAGTTTTTAGTCGGTTTCATAAACTATGCCGATATAATGGAGAAGTATCATATGTTTTTGTGGTAAAGTAGAAATAATTTAACTAAGGAGGAATGAAATCAATGAAAAAGAGACGAATTTTTACCTTATTGTTAATCAGTGTTTTAGTGTTATCCATATTCATGGTAGGATGTGGTAACGGTGACAACGGTGACAACGGCGACAATGGCGATAACGGAGAAGTGGAAAACGGCGGGGAGAGCCCGGATCGAGTAGCTATTGCAACCGGTGGAACCACGGGGGTTTATTATCCTCTGGGTGGAGCTTTTGCCAACATCGTGAACGATTACGTTGATGGTGTTACGGCTAATGCGGAATCTACAGGAGCTTCCGTAGAAAATGCAAACCTGTTAAATGACGGGGATGTAGACTTTGCAATGATTCAAAATGATATCTCTTATTTTGCATTTGAAGGCATTGAAATGTTCGACACCCCAATGGACAACCTACGGGGATTGGCAACCTTATATCCGGAGACGATTCAAATCGTTGCGGACGCCGGAGCAGGAATTGAATCGATTGAAGATTTAGCCGGCAAGAGAGTAGCGGTAGGAGCTCCGGGCAGTGGTACCGAGGCGAATGCCCGACAAATTCTGGAAGTTCATGGTATTACCTATGACGATTTCACCCCTGATTACCTGTCCTTCGCAGAAGCGGCAGACAATCTTCGGGACGGGAATGTGGACGCAGCCTTTGTAACTGCAGGAACTCCAACGGCAGCCATCACGGACCTTTCTACACAACACAGTGTAGTACTGATTTCTATTTCTCAAGATATGATCGATGAGATTGTTTCCGAGTACCCTTACTATACCCAAGTAGAAATTCCTGGCGGAACCTATAGAAATCAGGATGATGCAGTGGATGCCGTAGCGGTAATGGCAATGATCGCTGTAAGAGCGGAACTCTCGGAAGACTTTGTATATGAGATTACTGCCGCATTATTTGAGAACCTCAGCGACCTCGAAAGTGCCCATGCACGTGGAGGCGATGTAAGTCTTGAAGGAGCCCAGGATGGTATGTCCTTAGAATTACACCCGGGAGCCCAACGATATTTTGATGAAGCGCAGTAAAGTAAAAAATTTTCAGGTAGAAGATCATAGCAGGGACAGGGCGCCTATAACCGGGTGCCTTCCCCTGTTTTATTTAAAAAGGGGCAGCCCTTTTATTCTTTTGTTTGTTTTAATATTGTCAATTTTTCTAGTATGGCCCGTTAAAGGATTAGGCATCAGTACAGAGGATAATTTATTATTTTTTTTTCCTAAGCAGGAACCGTACGAATTTGCAATTATTTATGATCACTCTGTAATGAGAACGGAAGTAAAGGACGTTTTCACATTGGAAGATGGAGAAATTCTTTTGCTGCGAACGGAGTATGAGTCTTTTGGCGCCGGCCTCCCGTCGGAAGCCTTCGAAAGCTTTGAAAAAGTAGACGGCCGTTATATCAACGATGGCATTAACCAGCGTCTTCCGGAGATTCGCATGAGAACGGGAAAAACCGCTGATCATCGACTGCTTTTTAATGAAAACCAAGAGATTTACTTTAATGATTTTTTAGTACCGGGCAGCTTAATAGTATTTGAAGAGAAAACTATGACAACTTTGGAAAGTCTGTTTTATTGAAAGGAGGAAATACATTGTCTAAGGAAGAAAGAAAAAGCATCCAGGAAATAGAAGGTGTGGAGGTTGATATAGACGAAAAACTTGCAGAATTTGATGTTTCATCAAATGTGAGAAAGCTTACAGGAAAATTGGGGATGGCGATTGCAATCATTGCCATTGCCATGTCCCTGTTTCACCTATATACCGCAGGTTTCGGTATCCTTTTGGCCATGAAACAGCGGTCCGTGCATCTGATGTTTGTATTGGTGTTGGGATTTTTAATGTACCCTGCCAGCAAGCGATTTGATAAAACAAAAATTCAATTTTTCGACTGGATTTTTGCCGGAGCGGGCATTATGGTTACCGGATACATTATTATGCTGTTTGACGAGCTGGTACTCAGAGGAGGGCGTCCCACAGACCTGGACATGCTTATGGGCGTAATTACTATTATTTTAGTACTGGAAGTGACAAGAAGAAGCATCGGACCCCAGCTTCCGATTATTGCAATGGTATTTTTGGTCTACACCTATGTCGGGCCTTATATCCCCGGAATGTTGGGGCATCGAGGTTACTCGGTTCAACGGATTGTGAACCAGATGTATATGACCACGGAGGGAATTTTCGGAACACCCCTGGGGGTTTCCGCAACCTTTGTATTTATGTTTATTCTCTTTGGATCATTTCTGGAGATTACCGGGGTAGGACAATTCTTTATTGATATTGCCTTCGCCGGGGCAGGAACCCGTAAAGGAGGCCCGGCAAAGGCTGCGGTTATTGCCAGTGGTTTCATGGGTTCAATTTCAGGAAGTTCCATTGCAAATACCGTAACCACCGGGGCGTTTACCATCCCCCTGATGAAAAAAGTCGGTTATGAGCCGACCTTTGCGGGAGCCGTAGAAGCAGCGGCTTCTACCGGAGGGCAGATTTTACCACCGATTATGGGAGCTGCGGCTTTTATCATGTCGGAGTTTACGGGCATTCCCTATATTCAAATTGTAATCAGTGCCGTTGTGCCTGCACTGCTTTATTACCTTGGAGTAATTACCATGGTGCACCTTCAAGCATCCAAAAAGGGCTTGAAGGGTATGAAAAAAGAAGACTTGCCGGATTTTAAAAAAGTGCTTAAAGAGGGCTTTCATCTTTTCATTCCTTTAATTGCCGTGGTTTTTCTATTAGTACGTTTCTCACCCTTAAGAGCTGCCTATTGGAGTATTATCATCGCCTTAGTGGTCAGCATGTTTAGAAAACATACGAGAGTGAACATTCCAAAGATCCTTCATGCGCTGCAGGACGGAGCGAAAAAAGCCATCGGTGTGGCAGCGGCCTGTGCCTGTGCCGGGATTATTGTAGGCGTGGTTACCTTAACCGGTTTAGGACTGACCTTTGCAAACCTGATCGTCGGCCTAGCGGGAGGAATGTTGCTTCCGACCCTCTTCTTAACGATGTTGGCCTCTATAATACTGGGTCTTGGTCTTCCGACCACGGCAAAGTACATTGTTCTTGCCACCATGGCCGTACCGGCCTTGCTGGAACTGGGTGTTCCTTTACTTGCCGCCCATTTATTTGTATTGTATTTCGGTGTAATTGCCGATGTAACACCGCCGGTAGCGTTGGCCGCCTATGCGGGAGCAGGCATCGCCGGAGGGGATTCCTTTAAAACCGGAATGGCCGCATTAAAACTGGCCTCCGCAGGGTTTTTAATTCCCTATATTTTCGCCATGAGCCCGGAGCTATTGCTGATTGATGTTACCTTCTTTGAAGCAGCCTTGGCGATTATTACCGCCTGCCTTGGAGTCGTAGCCTTTGGAGCCGCGGTACAGGGATACCTTTTGACCCATACGAGAATTTATGAGCGGGTCATGTTTTTAGCAGCTTCCCTGCTTCTGATTCATCCGAATAAATTAATCGACCTTGGCGGACTGGTCATACTAATTGCAGTAGTAGCACTTCAGGTAGTAAGAAATAGAGAAGGAAAGACTGCGGTTCAGGAATCTTAGTCTTTCTCCCCCAATAACAAAAGGGTCAGAAACTCTGACCCTTTTGTTTATGAACAAATCAGCAAAAGGAGGGGTGGAACATGAGGGCCTTATCCTTAAAAGGAGAGCCGTTTCGTGAAATTGAGGAAATCTTTACCGCAGATGAAGGGAAAAGAGGCATATCTAAACGTCTAAACTCCTATGAAGATTATTATAAGGGACTTCTTTCTCTTTATCAGGGAAAACGAATTTTAATATTAACCGGATTTACGGTTCCGAAATGTCAGGCAGGGGAAAGTGACGGTCCCCTGGGAACCATTGCCTTGGCAAAAGCCCTGGAGGATTTAGGAAAAGAAGTGTTGATTGTAACGGATCAGTATTCGAAAAAAATCCTGGAAGGTCTGAAAAAAATCAAAGAGACCAGCGGCAGCATTTATTCGGTGCCGATTAACGTGGATAAAACAGAGCTGCAGGAGATACTGGATCGTTTTAAGCCGACCCATATGATTGCCATTGAAAGACCGGGGAAAGGGATGAACGGGAAGTACCATTCCATGAGGGGCGAAGACATCACCGCCTATGTGGGAGACTTGGATCCTTTAATGGAGATGGCGAAAGAGCAAAAAATTACCACGCTGGCCATAGGGGACGGCGGAAATGAAATGGGCATGGGAAAGGTCCGGGATGCGGGTATTTCCTATGTAGATCAGGGAGAAAAGATATTTGCCACATCCTCAGCGGATTATCTGATTATTGCCGGGGTTTCCAATTGGGGAGCCTATGGTCTGGTGGCAGGACTTTCGATTCTTAGTGATATGGACCTGTTACAGGGTGAAAAAGAAGAAGTGCGTCTGTTGAAAACCCTAACCGAGCTTGGGGGGGTCGACGGCTGCAGCAAAGTAAGAGCCATGACGGTGGACGGCTTAAGTTTAGGAACCAACTTAAACCTGTTGCTGGGATTAAAGATGATTATTCAAAAGAACCTCTCCTAAGAGACGAGAGGTTCTTTCTTTGTGCAATTTTGCTGTTAATGGGTATAGAGTATAGGAAAGAATAAAACAAGAGAAAAGCGGATAAAAAGAATAGAACAAGGGAAAGATGCTAAAAAGTATAAAAGAGAGAGAAGGGGAATGAGATGTTGGGACTGGCCTTAGAAGGCGGAGGCGCAAAAGGGGCTTATCAATTCGGTGCATGGAAGGCTTTTCGGGAATTGGGCATGGAATTCGACGGAATTACCGGGACCTCCATCGGAGCCCTGAACGGAGCATTGATGATTCAGAATGACTATGAAAAAGCCTACGAAATATGGCATGAAATTGCACCGGAAAAAATATTAAACGTGGATTCAAAACTCTACAATATGATTATGGAAACGGGAATCAAACCGGATCAAATTCAATTTATACTGGAACAGGCCCAACGGTTTGTAAAGGATGCGGGATTGGATATCGGACCCTTGGTCAAGATGATCCGGGAGGGAACCAAGGAGGATCTTATCCGGAAGTCGAAAAAGGATTTTGGATTCGTGACGGTGTCCCTAACGGATTTGAAGCCCCTGGAGCTTTTTAAGGAAGAGGTCCCGGAAGGAAAAATGGCGGACTACTTATTGGCCTCCTCTTATCTTCCGATTTTTAAACCGGAAAAAATCGACGGAAAAACCTTTCTGGACGGGGGATTTTATAATAATCTTCCGATTAATATGCTTTACCAAAAGGGGTACAGGAAAGTCGTTGCCGTTCGGCTCATGAGTAAAGGACGAATAAAAAAAGTCAATTTTAAAGACTTGGAAGTTAC
This sequence comes from Clostridiales bacterium, assembly GCA_007118655.1. Lineage (GTDB taxonomy): Bacteria > Bacillota > Clostridia > Peptostreptococcales > T1SED10-28 > Isachenkonia. The sequence goes on from SKRE01000129.1 coordinate 19,516, forward strand.
GTATATTCAGCCGAAACATGACTTGGGAAATATTTTGGATCTGTCGAAGGAAAAAGCATTATTTAATATTAACCTCGGTTATTATGATACCCTCAAGGTGTTTCAAAATTTATACGGGGAAAACTACTATCTGATAGACGGGATCAATGACAGGGAAGGGATCGATTTTTTCCAGGGACTGAAACCGGAAACCATAGAAAAAATCAGCAATCTTTTAGGTCTCCACGGAACCCTTCCGAAGAAACGCTTAGTGTTTGAAGAACTTGTTCCAAAACTGATTCAGCTGTTAGGCTGCAGACAGGAAGTATCCTATGGAGAGATTGTTTTGAAACTCCTTGAAGAAATCGCGGCCTATGAAAATGTGGAACTGTTTAAAATCTACAGCCTTCAAGAATTTATCCGGGAGATTAATAATCGGGAGGTCACCATGAAAAAAAGTACCGACAGCTTATTTCTAAGCAGCGCATTGCTCCTTCGCTTTAATAAAGATAAAATCCTGGAAAAAATGATTAAAATCATGCTCACATCGGAAAAGAAATTTCATATTAATAATGGCAGCAAATAGAAGGGAGGGGGGATCGGATGATTTATCTGGGAATCCTTATGGGAATATATGCAGTAACGGTAATTGTGCTTAGTGTCATCATCATACTGGAAAATCGAAACCCTACCCGTACCATGGCCTGGATTTTGGTATTGATATTTTTGCCCTTGGGGGGAATATTTCTATATTTATATATTGGACAGAACCATCGGAAGAAGAAGACCTTTATTAAAAAAAGAAAACAGGATTATCGGGTGCTGAAAAGACTTTTGGACACCCAAATAACCTTTACTCAATTCGGCAGGTTTTTCAAGAAAAATTTCAATGATGCCCGGGCGAAAATGATTCCCTTAATTCTACGGAACGGAGACTCTCCCATCACCTTTAATAATGAGGTGAAAATATTAAAAAACGGGGCCCAAACCTTTACGGAAATGCTCAAGTCCATTGAGAGCGCCCAAGACCACGTTCATATGGAATACTTTATTATTAAGGACAGTGAAATCGGCAGGAAATTTCAACGGGCCCTGATTCGTAAAGCGAAGGAAGGCATTGAGGTTCGCCTGATTTATGATGCGGTAGGGTCCTGGGAACTTAAAAAAGATTATCTGGAACCCATGAAAGAAGCAGGTGTACAGGTCCAAGTATTTTTACCCGTAACCCTTCCCTTTTTCGGAAGCCGCTTAAACTATCGAAATCATCGAAAAATTTTAGTGGTAGACGGAAATGTGGGATTTACGGGAGGCATCAATATCGGGGATGAATATCTGGGTCGAGATAAAAAGCTGGGCTTTTGGCGGGACACCCATGTGAAAATTCTAGGGGAAGCGAATTACGTCCTCCAAACCATTTTTCTCAAGGATTGGTATTTTGTAAGCAACGAAGAACTGGAGGATCCCCGTTATTTTCCCAGACAGGGATACCAGGGAGAAAAAGGCGTCCAAATTCTTTCCAGCGGTCCGGATATGTACTGGCACACCATTCAACAGGCCTACTTTACCGCCATTACCGCAGCGCGTAAAAGCGTGTATATTACCACCCCTTATTTGGTTCCCGATGAAGGGATTCTCACGGCTTTAAAAACGGCGGGACTCCGGGGGGTGGACGTTCGAATACTCCTGCCCAGTGTGGCGGATCACCGAACGGTTTTCTGGGCATCCCAGTCCCATTTCAAAGAACTGTTGGAGGCGGGAGTGAAAGTCTATCAGTACCAAAAAGGTTTTGTTCACAGCAAAATCATCATGACCGATGATCAGGTGACCTCCATTGGGACGGCAAATTTTGATAATCGAAGTCTGGAGTTGAATTTTGAAGTGAATGCCTTTATATACGATGAGAAAATTACCAAGCGGGTAAAGGGAGATTTTTTTGAAGATCTTAAGGAGAGCAAAAGAATTCATTTGGAAGAATATGAGAAGCGTTCCACCATGAGTCGGCTAAAGGAGTCGGCTGCCCGTCTGCTATCCCCGATACTGTAGTGAAACGGAAAAGACCCCTTCGTTGCAGAAGACATTACCTTTTTGAAAAAACAGTAAGGAAAAAGGAGATGCCGAGGCACCTCCTTTTTCTTTACTGTTTTTTAAGTTTTCATGTTGAAAAAATCGATTATTGCACTTCGATTTTTTGGCTGTTTATCCATAAGCCATGGATGTTACAGTAGCTAAGCGCATAAATCGTTCCGGATTTTTGAAGTTTTACCGAGGTAAGTCCCGTAGGCTCTGTAAAAATATCGCTTTCCCCATGGGCAGCAAAATCAAAGCTGGCCAGTTCAATAGGGAATTTCGCTCCGTCGGGATGAAACATCAACTTAAACCAGGAAATGTAATGCTCAAACGTATTGGGATGCCCAATTGCATCACCGATTGACATTTTTAGTTCGAATTGCTCTCCTGCGGTTACCTTTTCCGGAGCGTGAATAACCGGTACGTGTTTTTCCCCTTTCCAATCACCTGTTTGAAAAAAAGTTCCAAAACCTTCCATAAAATAATCCCTCCTATTAATCTAATTTTTGGTGCTTCACAAAAAGAAGCCTCAGGGTATATATAACCAATAATTAGAAAAGATAACAGAAAAGCGTCGATAATATAGGATTTAGTGGGAAAGAAGGGCTCCTCTCCGCATTTGTTTTAATACGGATTGTACCTGGGGGACTTGAAGCAGCAAAATGATGATAAAAATTTCCGCTCCGATGAAGGATCCGTTATAGACAATGGAGTAAAGATAATCGTTCCATCCGTCGGGGGTAAATTCCCGAAAGAAAATAATTCCCGACAAAAAGCTCATGGAGAGTCGGCCTAAACCGCCGACAAGGGCACTGATGCTCAGATGTTTTCTATAGATTCCCGCAAGTCCCAAGGCTCCATAGGCTAAGGGGTAATCCAGGAAAATCTGCATCCAGTGAACAATATAGGGGTCCTGAATAAGGTTTAACAGGCCCAGGGCAAACCCTGCCAAAATCCCGGGAAGAGGGCCGAAGGCCACGGCGAAAATAATAATCGGCAGCATACCGGCCAGGGTTACACTGCCCCCCTGGGGCATACGAAATATGCGGATATAGGATAACAAGAAGGACAGAGCCACACAAAGACTGCCGTAGACCATCACTTTAGTCTGCAACAGCCGGCCTCCCTGACTTTTTCGGCTGCGATGGAAAAGCAGCAGCATGACAGGGAGAAGAACCATCACTCCCAGGATGACCCATACTTCCAGTGAAAGTTGATCTAGACGAACTTCAAAGTTATTGAACATAAAAAAACACATCCTTTCAAAATTATTAAATAAATTTATCCCTAGGATGCAAAAAAGAGTGAATAGAAGTCCTCACTCAAGATTGAGCTTCCCTACGCAGGTACTAACCTACAGGTTTAAAGGGTTGGAGAAAATCCTCTCAGCCAACGGCACCCCTAGCGACGATATTTAATTATAAAAAGAGTATAACACAGGGTTCAAAAAAAGGGAACCTAATCCTATGGGGATATAAGAAAAGCATTTCTGTCCCCGGGGGAGTTAGGAGGCGTAAGCTTTTTTTGAAGACTCTTTTTCAATTTCCCGCTCTTCCTCTTCATCAATAATTTTTTCCTCCCAGTTCCCTTTCAGATAAATTCCCATTCCGATTACACAGATCAGGAAATTGCTCATGACCATGGAGTACCAAATGGCATCGGCCCCCAGGTCCGTGAGACGTCCCAGGAGATAGATCATGGGGATCCTCAATCCCCATAGGCGGAACATATTGATAAACATGGAATACATCGTATGGCCGGAACCCTGAAAGGTGCCATTTAATATCTGAAAAATCCCCATTAAAGGTATGGATAATGAGATTAACTGAAGATAATCCGTACCCAGGGCAATTACCTGGGGGTCCCCGCTGGCAAAGATTTTAATGATGGGCTCGGAGAACCAGAAGGCGATCAGCCCTCCAACGGCCATAAATACGGTGGACATCAGGATACTGACTTTAAAGGTAGACCGGGCCCGGGGGATTTGATCCGCTCCCAGGTTCTGGCCGATAATCGGTGCAATGGCGTTTCCGATCCCCATGGCGGGCATCATCACCACACTGTTGATCCGGTTGCCAATTCCAAAGGCGGCTAAGGCGGATTCGCCGTAACTTAGGACAAACATATTTAAGATGATAAAGCCGAAGGCCGCCGCGGACTGACCGATGGAAGCGGGAAGACCTACTTTGATAATTTTTTTCAAGACCAGGGGGTCGGGAAGAAGGTATTTTTTTCGAATATTGATTCCGTCTTTTCGGATAAACAGGGTGTATATCCCATAACTCACAAAGATGGCCCGAGAGATTAAGGTTGCCACGGCGGCGCCTTGAATCCCCATAAAGGGAATGGGCCCAAGGCCAAAGATGAATACCGGGGACAGCACCACATTTAACAGGGAGCCTGCAACATTTAAAATCATGGGGGTGAAGGTATTGCCCTGTCCCTGCATGATGGCATTATACACAATGAACATAAAGATCACCGGCATCTCTAAAAACATGATGCTGAGATACTGGGAACCGTATAAAAGTACGTTTCCCTGGCCGCCCATAAGGCTGACGATGGCAGGGGTCAAAAAATAGCCCCCTAAGCCTAGGATGGTGGACAGGACCAGTAAAAATGAGAAAAGCTGGGAAGCAACTTTATCTGCCCGCTGTTCCTGATTCGCCCCGATATACTGGGAGATTAACGAGGTTCCCGCCATATTCATGCCCATGGCAACGGAAAGAATCAGAAATATTACGGGGAACACCAAGGTCATGGCAGCGACTTCGTCGGAACCCAGTTGACTGACCCAGTAGGTATCGGAAAGATTATATAAGGTTTGGATAAAATTATTAAACATGATGGGGGCCGCCAGGGCTATGATGATTTTGTGGATTTTCCCATTCAATATCATCTCTTTCTTTTCGGCAAAATTCATAAGCGATCGCTCCTAAACTGGATAATACCAGATAATAATTTTAATAAAATTAATTCGTAAGTCTAAATATATTATAGCATTATTTTTTAAAAATACAAAGTAAAAATGGGATTTATACAAGAATTATGTTATACACAACATCTTGTGTATACTGGGGATAAAAATACAAAATGAGCACTAAATAAGAAAAAGTTATCCACAATCAGCATTATAAACCGAATCTTTGAGGAATAAATGCTTTTGCAGCAGCGGAGGGAAAGAAATCTTTAGAGTGTGAAAATATCTCTAGTAAGAATTCACGGTGTAAGGTACAATAGAATGGGTAGTAGTATCATTATATACAAAACAGGACTGCCGAGGAAAATATAGAAGTTGAGGTGTAAGCATTGGATAAGGAAGCGATCACAAAACAATTGATGAGTATCTTAAGAAACGGAGAAAAGTCTTTGGAGGATGTGAAACTGGGCATTGAAATCGAGCACCTTGTGGTGGGGCAAAAAGATTTTCAATCCGTTACTTATTATGAAACCTTAGGAATTGAAACCATACTGAAAAAGCTGGAACGAAAAGAATACAACGGAAAATACGAAGGTAACTACCTGGTGGGCTTAACCAAAGAGGAAATGGATATTACCTTAGAGCCCGGGGGCCAACTGGAGTTTTCCACCCGACCCTGCATTCATCTTGCCCATATTCTAAAGGTCTATGAAAAATTCCTGGGAGATGTTCTTCCGATTATTGAAGAACAAAATCAGTATTTACTTGGTGTGGGCTATCATCCCCAGAGCAAAATAAAAGATATTCCCTTTAACCCGAAGAAGCGGTATGAATACATGTCCGAATATCTTCAAAAAACCGGGAAATATGCTCTCAATATGATGAAGGGTACGGCATCGGTGCAAGTGGCCATTGATTATGTGTCGGAAACGGATTTTATAAAGAAATTTCGTGTAGCCAGTTTTTTAACCCCGTTTTTCTATCTGATTACGGACAATGCTCCGATTTTTGAAGGGGAAATTTACGATAAATTCAGTGTGCGCAGCTTAATTTGGGATAACACGGATCCCCAGCGCAGCGGAATTATTAAGGGTTCTCTGGACAAAAAGTTCAACTATCAAGATTATGCGGAGTACTTGCTACATAGTAAGCCGATTTGTATTTTGGAAAACGGAGCGTTAAAGCCCTCGGGGGATCAGCCCCTATGGAGGACATACAAAGAAAAGGAAGCACTGTCAAAAGAAGAAATGGAACATCTTTACACCATGGTGTTTCCCGATGTCCGGGGGAAAAACTACATTGAAATCCGAATGGCGGATTCCATGCCCAAAGCATTGAGTATGGCGTACTTGGCCATGATTAAAGGCTTGTTCTATCATCGGGAAAACCTAGAAGAGCTCTATCACCTGTCCTTGGAATACGGAGACAAAGAAATCAATGCCCTGAAAGAAGCGGTCATTCATCAAGGTTTTGAAGCGCCGTTTAGAGGAAAAGACCTTGGGGTATTCGGCGAGAAAGTAGTTCGCATGGCGGCGGAAGGGCTGGATAAGGAAGAAGAATCCATGATTAAACCCCTGCAGGAGCTGATATTGAACAGAGAAACCTACGGTCAGCGGATCAAACAGAAATATAAAACAAATGGAATTGAAGGACTGTCAGACCTGCTCGTTACAAAAAAAAGCTGAAGGAGGTATGGATATGACGCACCATGATTTGTTTCAACAATATAAAGAAGATGTTTTACGGCAGCCGGAAAGGTATATCAGTGAATACCACAAGGTGAAACAACGGGTAAACTACTCTCCGGCGATTTATAAAGGACAGCCGGTGAAATTCTTATACCAACCCTTTTTTTTCACGGATCAGGATATTAAGCGTTTCAGAGAGTTGGTAAAAACCCTGGGAACCATTCTGGAGAAGGTAATACAACAGTATTTATCGGAGCCGGAATTCAGAAAACATTTCGGGTTTTCCCCCTTTCTTCAGGAGCTGATTCTGAGGGACCCCGGGTATCGGCATCCCTTTCCTATGGCTCGGTTTGATGTGTTTTATCATAAAGACGGTTCTTTTCAATTTTGTGAACTCAACGCCGACGGATCCTCAGGAATGGTGGAATCCAGAGAGCTGGACCAAATCATTTATAACTCCCTGGCCTTGGACCGCTATAAAAAAGAGTATGATTTTCATACCTTTGAATTATTTGACTCATGGATCGATGCATTGATCCTTAATTACCGCCAATTCAGCAATACAAAAAAATCCCCTCAAGTGGCCATTGTGGATTTTATGGAAGATAAACCCCCCAGTGAGTTTATTGAATTTCAAAAGGCCTTCGAAAAAAGAGGGTACTCCACAATCATTGCGGACCCCAGAGACCTAGAGCTTAAGGGTGAGCACCTGTACTACAAGGATTTTCGGATCGATTGTATTTACCGCAGAGCGGTAACCTGGGAAGTGGAAGAGCATCGGGAAGAAGTACAGGATTTTGTTACGGCATATCTTCAAGGAAAGGTTTGTGTTGTGGGATCTTTCCGTTCTCAAATCATTCATAATAAAATTATTTTTTCCGTCCTTCATGATGAAGAAGCCACAGACTTTCTAACGGAAAAAGAGCGACAGTTTATTAATAATCATATTCCCTATACCGTGCCCTTTGATGCAAAGGAACCCCGGCTGTTGGAAATGATTCTGGAAAATAAGGACCGGTATGTTCTAAAACCCTCGGATAAATATGCCTGTCTCGGAGTTTCTGTAGGAAAAGATTATTTAAGTGAGCAGTGGCGACGTTTTGCGGAGGAAGAACTGGATGAAGCGTATCTGATTCAAGAGTACTGCAATGTTCCATCCATGGAGATGGGGATTTTTTCAAGGGATAAGGTGGAGTTTCAGCAGTGCAACTACATTACGGGACTGTACGTTTATAACGGAGACTTTCAAGGGATTTATCATCGGGCAGGAAGAGAAAATATTATTGGAAGCCTGGTAGAAGGATTTTCTCTGCCGAATTATCTGGTGCGGAAAAAGTAAGAAAGATCTAAGAAGACCCCCTTAAAGGACTGGAAGCATGGAGCTAGGTGGGTTATAATAAGAAGCAGCAGATGCTGGGGGAGGGATTCAATGAAAATCAAACTGGATCGAAGGCTGTTAAAGTATGCTTTTCATGCTTTTTTGGTTATAAGCATGGCAATCGTGGTTTATCAGGTGTTGGAAAATATGGGGTATTTCACCGAGCAATTAATGGTTCTTTGGAAGTGGATTCGAAGAATCCTGAGCCCTTTTATTATTGGAATTTTTGCAGCCTATATACTTAATCCCGGGGTGCGAAGATTTGAGGAAAGCGTATATGGGCGGATCAAACTACTTAGGAACAATATCCGGATTAAGAGGATGTTAAGCATCAGCAGCATGTTTTTGATTGTAATACTTTTCTTTGTCATGATCTTTGTGGTGGTCACCCCTCGGGTAATCGCCAGTATATCCGATATTGTGCGGAATTTTCCGGAATACATGGATAATACCATCGTCTTTGTGGAAAATTTAGAGGTCAGCCTCAGGGCACAAAATTTGGATGCTTTTTTTCAGGAATTTCAGATCATTGAGGAAATAGAAGCCTGGCTTGAAAACGGGTTCCAGTACATTAGGGAGTCCCTGGATGAAATTATCGATATGATTTTTTTCCAAATCACAAATATTACTTCGGGAATCTTAAACTTTCTGATCGGTATGATCATGGCATTTTACCTGCTTTACGACAAAAATCTGATTAAGAAGAATATCAACAAAGTTCTGTATACGATTTTTTCGAAGGAAATGGTTTATAAAATCAATGATTTCGGCCGCGACGCCGACGATCTTTTCGGACGCTATATTGTGGGCCGGTCCATCGACTCCTTTATCATCGGGGTGATTGCCTTTATCGGTCTGAGTATTTTAGGGATTCCCTATCGAATGCTCTTTAGCATCATCATCGGGGTAACCAATATGATCCCCTATTTCGGACCCTATTTAGGGGGCATCCCCGTGATTATTGTGACCATGTTTTCTTCCTTTCAGGAAGCCTTGTGGGTAGCACTGTTTATCTTAGCCTTGCAGCAGTTTGACGGCTTAGTCCTGGGACCGAAGATATTAGGAGACAGTGTGGGCATTCGGCCGATCTGGATCATTCTCTCCATCTATGTGGGGGGAAGGATTTTCGGGATACTTGGAATGTTCCTGGGGGTACCGGTATTTGCGGTAATCGTCATGTTTTTAGAAAGACTGATCGCAAGAAGATTGGGAAAAAGAGGAATCAGCCCGGCGGAAGCGGAAAGCGCCCCCCATCGAGGGGAAAATGTCCTTAAGGACGGGTAGAAGCACCAGAGGAATAAAAACGAAAAATTAATTAAAAAATAAAATATAAGCAAATTGTAAAGAAAAAGACTTTTTTTGAGGCAGTTCCCAAGGTATTGTTTAAAACAATGGGAGGGAGAACCTTTAGAAAGAGTCTTTTTTGTTGTGAAAGCAAAAGAAGAAATAAAACTTTGTGAAAAAAAATACTACTTGCAAACCGTTATCACTTAAGCTATAATATCAAGTACAGTGATTTGGAAGGCCTTACATAAAGGGCGGCTGTCATTGAAATAATAACATTGAATGAAGGAGTGGGAGAATGAACTTACTTAATCACAAGAAAAAAATGATCCTTATCGGATTATTAATTGCAATCATTGCTTTGGCGGGATGCAACGAGGCCTCAGGGGATGAAGGCGCCGGAGAAATCGTTGTATATTCCGCAAGGAACGAAAACTTTGTGGACGCCCTGCTGGAGAAATTCCAGGAGGATACGGGAATCGAAGTGCAAGCCCTCCATGGGGGAGAGACCATTGTTAACCGGGTAAAGGAAGAATCGGGCAATGTGCAGGGGGATATTTTCATCTCCAATGATGTGGGTGCCTTAGAGCACTTACGAATCGAAGGACTTCTGGAGCCCATTGAACGGGAAGATTTTCCCGGTATTGAAGAACAGTACCGCGGGGAAGACAACTCCTGGGTCGCCCTTTCTGCAAGAACCCGGGTACTGATGTACAACAAAGATTTAATAACGGAAGAGGAAATGCCTAAAAATATTTGGGATCTGACGGATCCTCAGTATGAAGGGGAGTTTGCCATAACCCGGGGAGGAAACGGGGGAATGATCGGCCATGTATCCGCTCTTCGAAATGAATGGGGAGACGAACGGACCATGGAATGGATTGAAGGGATAAAGGATAATGCCGGCGCCATCCTGCAAGGTCATGGGGATATTCGACGGGCCGTAGGTGCGGGAGAGTTTAAGTTCGGATTGGTAAACAACTATTATTTCCACCAGCAGTTAGAAGAACCTTCCAATAATAATGTGGGAGTAATTTATCCGGACCAGGATGAAGGAGAAATGGGGGCCGTGGTCAACGCCGCCGGTTTTGGACGAATTAAGGACGGGCCCAATGATGAGAGTGTACAGGCTTTTGTGGACTGGATTTTAGAGCCGGAGAATCAGCAAATGTTTTCCAATGAATCCCTAGAGGTTCCGATTAACCCTGATATTGATGTTATTGAAGGGGCAAGAGCAATAACCGAATACAAGGTTCAAGGAATGTCCCTTCGGGAGCTTGGCGATGTTTGGGAAGATACCCGGAGACTGATTGAAGAGTCGGGACTGGATTTAGAAATTCGATAACAAAAAATAAAGAGACAGAAGAATCGGGAGAAGCCTCAAAGCATGACTTTGTTAGGCTTTTTCCCCGTTAGGAGAGTACCTATGATACAAAGAAAATTCGGTTCATTAATGGGACGGGTGCCCCCGAATCCCTATTTAGCCATAATCAGTATATTTGTGGCATTGTTTATGAGCATTCCCATAATTTACGTGGGAATCCGGGGACTCTTCGCCGGAAGTGAGCGATGGCTTCGGCTGCTGGACGGTCGAATTCCGCAGCTGTTGCTTAACACCTTGGGACTTACCGCCGTGGTGGTGTTTTTTTCAACGGTGATCGGCGTCAGTCTGGCAATTGCAGTGACTCGATGCAATATACCGGGAAGAAAACTTTTTTCCTGGCTGCTGGTGCTGCCCTTAATTATCCCCCCTTATGTGGGCGCGGTCACCTATGTGATGATTTTCGGGCCCATGGGACCCTTAGGGAGTTGGTTTCAAATTTACTCATTTTCCGGAGTGGCCTTTGTATTGACGATTTTTACGTATCCCTACGTATTTTTAGTGGTGCGTTCCGCCTTAAAACGGATGAACCGCAATTTGGAAGAAGCGGGCAGGTCTCTTGGACTGGATAATTTAGGGGTGTTTCTTAAGGTGAATCTACCCCTCCTTCGTCCTTCCATCGGGGCCGGGGCCATTTTAGTGGCCTTATATGTGCTGTCAGATTTTGGAGCCATTTCCATGCTTCGTTATAATACCTTTACTTCCGCAATTTACTATCAAATGGGAGGCTACGATAATGTATCCGCCACGATTTTAAGTCTGGTTTTGATCCTGTTAACCGTAGGGGTGTTATGGTTGGAGGCCAGGGTAGGGCGAAAAAAAGCCTATTTTCAGGCGGACAGCTCCTACCGGAACCTGGAAATTTTAGATATTGGAAAATGGCGCTACCCTATTTTGGGGCTGATTATTCTCACCGTCACCGTTACCATTGTGATCCCCATTGGGGTACTCCTTTACTGGGCGGGCATCGGTTTGAATCGAGGGGCCCTGGACGGAAGATTTTGGGGCTACTTACTGAACAGCCTTCAAGTGTCCCTGCTGGCGGGGGGGCTTTCCATGGTCTTTGCCTTTCCCATTGTGTACTTAAAGTCCCGGTACCCGTCGAAGTTCACCTCGGTTTTACAACGGCTGAGCTACTCCGGTTATGCCCTGCCCGGGGTCATTGTAGCCCTTGGAATCATCTTTTTGTTTAATCAGTACATCCCCGTGCTGTACGGAAGCTCCTTTGTGATCGTCATTGCTTACCTGATTCGCTTTTTACCCCAGTCCATGCAGTCCAGCAGCGCTTCCCTGGAAATGATTCCGCCGAAAATCGATGAAGCGGCGAGAAATCTGGGAGAGCCTTTTTGGAAAGTGATTTTTAAGGTGATTCTTCCCTTAATGCTTCCGGGACTGTTTGCGGGAGGGGCTTTGGTTTTTGTCAGTTCCATGAAGGAACTGCCCGCAACCCTGCTGCTGCGTCCTCCAAACTTTGATACCCTGGCGGTACGGGTTTGGGTAGAGGCCAGTGAGGCCGTGTATCATATGGCGGCCCCGGCAGCGCTGATCATCATTATTGTATCGATTGTTCCGATTAAGTTTTTACTGGATAAATATTAAGGGAGGGGTGGAATAAATGGAAACGGCCATTGAATTAAAAGGAATTACGAAGACCTATAAAGGAGAAAAACAGGCGGCGGTTTGTAATGTCAGCTTGAAAGTTAAACGAGGAAGCATTATCACTCTGTTGGGACCCAGCGGCTGTGGAAAGACCACTACCCTTCGCTTGATTGCCGGTTTTGAACGGCCGGAATCCGGTGAAATTTATGTGGGAGGCCAACTTATGGCGGGGGAGAAAACCTGGGTTTCCGCAGAAAAAAGAAAAATCGGCATGGTTTTTCAGGATTATGCCCTGTTTCCCCATTTGAATGTGGAAGAAAACATCGGCTTCGGCTATCGGGGGAAGGATAAAAAAGAGCGGGTCCAGGAGGTGCTGGAACTGGTGAATCTCCATGGATTTGAACGAAAAGGGGTGCATCACTTATCCGGAGGGCAGCAGCAGCGGGTGGCCCTGGCTCGAGCCTTGGCAAAACGGCCTGAGGTGATTTTGCTTGATGAACCCTTCAGCAATTTGGATACGAATCTTAAGCAAACCATGCGAAACGAAGTAAAAAGAATTTTAAAGAAAGCCAATGCCACGGGCATTTTGGTCAGTCACGATCAAAAAGACGCTTTGGCCATATCCGATGAAATTGTGGTGATGAAAGACGGCATCATTCAGCAAAAGGGAAGTCCGAAAAAGATCTATCAATTTCCCAACAATGCTTTTGTTGCCGGATTTGTGGGGGAATCCAATATGATGCGGGGGATTGTGCTGCCGGGAAAACGTTGGATTGCAACGGATATCGGAAAAATTCCCTGCAATCAGTACCATATTATTTCCGAGGGGGAAGAGGTTTTAATATCCCTGCGGCCCAGCGGCTTTGAAATCACCGAGGAGGGAGAAATTGAAGGGATGGTGGAGTCTTTCAGTTATGTAGGGGAGTATTTGGAAGCGAGAGTAGGGGTGTCAAGTGAGAAAAAAGAAAAGATCTCCCTGCTGGTTTATGTGCATCCCAATGAAAATCTAAAGCAGGGAGATCTCCTAAAACTTCGGGTTTCAGCTAATTTTGTTTCCGTGGTTAAGAATTGACTAAAATGGTGGCATCGGGAATCCGCTAAAAGGTAAAGGAATCTCCGGGATCCAGGATTTTCCCCAGGGCTTTTTCCACCCCCGCCACAAAAGCTTTCGGCGAGGCTTCAATAATGGGGAAGGTATTGTAATGCATGGGGATTGCAATTTTCGGTTCGATGAAATCCACCGCCCGGAGGGCATCTTCCACGTCCATGGTGAAATTTCCCCCGATGGGCAGTAAAGCCACATCCACTTCCTCAATCTGCAGCAGTTTCATATCATAGGTAAGTCCCGTATCCCCGGCATGATAGAGTT